>CAYWTT010000035.1:0-5422 GCA_964461245.1 uncultured Prolixibacteraceae bacterium
TATTCAAAAAGGATTTCCTCCGGATTTTCGCCTCCGATCAGGAAAACATCCATCGCCGGTTCTTCGGAAAGCAGCTGGGCCGAGCGGGTTGAATGATGGGCCAGCGAAAACTTCGAGTGCGCCGTAGTGTGCATAAACACACCGTACAGCCGGCTCGACAAAAAGAACGGGATATTTTTGTAGGTACGCCGGTTGTTTACGCCCTGTCCATCCTGATTTTTTAGCTGAAATGTGTGTCCCGACAAATCCATTTTGGTGAACCGTTCGCCGGTCCCCACAAATTTCTCATCGGGTTGAATGTGAAACGACAAGGTTGTCCGATCGGGTTGCCCGTTCCGTTCGACAAAAGCCAGCGCATAGGCGTCGTGCCGTGCCGGAAAGAAATGGTCGTGCGCGCTCAGTTTAAGCTCCCTTTTTCCATCCGGATAAAACGACAGTTCAAGCGACTCTTCGGGCTCAGGCAACAGGTCGCTCCAGTGATCCAGTTTCAACGGACGACGATCCAACCGGGCGCGTAAAAGTCCGTTCGCATCTTTCACCAGCCATTCCTCCTCCGATTTCTCAATCAGAAGCGGAACCACCTGAAGTGTTGGATCGAGTTCCAGCATAAGCGATTCAGTCATCGCGGGAACACCAAAACCTACTGAGGTGCGTAAAATTTTCGATCCGTATGCACGCAATCGCAAACTATATTTTTTCCGCGGTTCATCCCTGTCGGGTGTTATATCATTAGCTACTTTTTGTTTCTGAAACAGCAGTTCAAAGACCACATCCGTTCCATCCACCCGCACATCCACCGGGGCACAGGTTTTCCACAAAACCTCTTCGCCCGTCAATGCGGTATCGAAATCCAGAAAATCAAAAAGTTGAAAATTGGTTTGTTTCATAATTAATTGGTCTTCCAAACCCAACAGGTTTTAAAAACCTGTTGGGTTTATTTATAACACACTCTTATATTCCACCACATACTCTTGTCCCTTTCCAAGAGTCATTTCGTACTGTTTCTCGCCTGTAAGCTTTATTTCGACACCTTTGCAAACGGGTTTCGATGCACTTTTAAACCGCAGAGTTCCGGTTCCTTCATCCGACTTCACGCGGATCTCCTTCGCATTGCAATACACATGAACTTTGCCGTTTGGCGTTGGCACATCACCTTCCATCCATTGCAGATCGCCCAGACACGGTTCGACCAAATAGGTCTGATAACCCGGAGCAGTTGGCTTCACACCCAGGTAATATTTGCCCAACAAATAAATCGGGCTGGCCCCCCAGGCATGACACAGACTTTTGCCAAATGACCGTCCGTACATACTTAAAAGTTCAGGATTTTTTTCCTCCGGATTATATTTTTCCCAGAAAGTTGTGGCACCCAGGTTAATCATTCCGCCCCAGTAATCACGGATTTCTTTCAGCACATGCTTCTGCTCTCCCAACGCACACAGGGCTTCCAGCTCGTAGAAACGCATATAGGGCGTGGTAATTTTCAAGGCATTCGGATTCAGCAAAACATTCTCCTTCACGGCTTTTGTTTTATCCCGATCGAGGTAGTTGAACAATACGGCAAACATGTTGGTAAACGGCGTCACCTGCGTACTCAGTTTGCCATTTTCGCGGTTATGAACAAATGCGTGATCCTTTTCGGACCAGAAAACGCTGAACAGTTTCGATTTCAATTCGGTCGCCAAATTGCTGTACGTTTTTGCATTTTCGTTGTCGTTCATCAGGCTGGCACATAAAGCCATCGTTTCCAGGCTTCGGCAGAAAAGTAACTGTTCGAAACTTACTTCACCGGCTTTGCTCATTTTAAAATCGGCCCAGTCGATAAACACCCAGTCGCCCGCCAATCCCTGCATCATGCCTTCCGTATTCCGTCGCGACAAGCAATAGTCCATCAGGCTTTTCATGCGCGGGTACAACTGCTCGATTAATTCCTTATTTCCGGTGTACTGATAATAATCGTAAATACCCATAAACCAGTAAAAGGTGTAGTCCATGATGGTGTTGATGTGGCTGGTTACCGGGTCTTTCCCACGCAAAACAAAGGTCGTGCGGCTTACCGATGGCGAATCGAAAAACAGGTAATAGTTCATCAAATAACTTTGGTAGGCATCGCCACTCCATACCCACCGGTCGCGCTTAATGCCATCGATAAAAAATTCGCGGGTGGTCAGGTGGAGTGTATAAGCGCCAACGTCCCATATTTTATTGATTTGTTCGTCGTTGCATCGGAAACTTCCTTTGTAATCGAGCGGCAAATATTCGTACAACATCGACACGGAGCTATACGAAAGATTGACATCATCTTCAAGATAAACATACCGGAAAGCCTTTGAATCCGACACCGTGAAATCCTGAGCAGAAGCCTGATCAACCGGAATGCGATCGAGCGTTTCACAATGATCGGTTGACAACGCCTCTTCGGGAGATTCGCCGTAGTAAATATTCAGGGTGCCTTTTCCCTTCAAACCATGAAACACCACATAGCCAAATGTTTCCTCGCCGAAATCATAGAGCGTGCCTTTATTTTTCTTTTCGCTCGAAACAGTAGTTTTGGGTTCAGTTGTAAGTTTAAACTGCGAAGGCAAAACTTCCGGCGAATTAAAATTCCACGAGCCGGCATTCATATAAGTGGTTCCGGAAGAAGTGTCGGATGCTTTTCCCGACTCGTCAATCCACTCCTTGTCTTCGAAAGTTACCAGCCACGAATTGTCAGATTTGATGGTCGGTCCGTCTACAAAAATTGCAGGAACAGTGGCCTGGTTGTGAACTTTAATGTTCAGCGAATGCTTTCCGGCAGGAATTGTGACCTTATTGGGATAACCAAACAACAGCTTTCCATCAAGTTTTACATTATACTGGCCTTCCACTTTCAGCAAAATGGTTTCTTCTGCCTTCAAATCAAGCTTTTTGGAGAATTCCACCAGCACATAATGGGTGTCCATTTTCCAGAAAGGCGGAAAAAAAGTTCCGCGTTCAGTCCGACGGTTCTGCATTTTATTCCCCAGCCAGATTTCGTAATCGCCCGGATACCAAATCCAGGTTGCTTGTTGAGCAGCCGCAAATTCAACTCCTGCGAAAACAAAAAGCAAGGTGGCTACTACCAATTGTTTGATCATTTTAGTCATGTGTGTATCGTTTAGTTTATTTGTATCTTTTGATCGTGTGGAACCAGCAAATGCAACGACAACCAACACAGCAAATAAGCCACACTGGCAATCCCGAAAACCACATAATAACTGCCGGTAAATTCGAGTATCAGCCCAACCGCGGCAGAGAATAAAATTCCACCGACAGCTCCCGCAAAACCAGCTAAACCGGTTACGGAACCCACCGCACTTTTCGGAAAAATATCCGACACAATGGTAAAAATATTGGCTGCATATCCCTGGTGGGCAAACGTTGCCATCGACACCAGCAAAACAGCCAGCCATACACTGGAGGAAACCGATGCAAAAAAGATAGGCACCACCAGCAAAGCCATCAGCAAAATGGTGCGTTTGCGGGCTGTCACCGGATGCATTCCGCGATTGATCAGGTAAGATGAAATCCAGCCACCGGCTACAGAACCCCCCATCGACACCACGTAAATAATAATCAGCGGCAGGCCTATATTGGTCAGATCAATATGGTAATTCGAATTTAAAAATTTGGGGAGCCAGTACAAAAAGAACCACCAAATAGGATCAGTCGTAAACCGGGCCAAACAAATTCCCCAGGTTTGTTTGTACGAAACAATCGACTTCCAGGGAAGCTTTTGTTGCGCAGGTTCCTCCCCGTCCTGAAGAATATACTCCAGTTCGTCTTTGGTCATACGCTTTTCCTGTTCGGGCTTTCGGTACATCGGAATCCAGAAAAGCAACCAGACAAATCCCAACGCACCTGTAATGACAAAAGCCATTTCCCAGCCCCAATTCAGGGCAATAACTGGAACCAGCAACGGAACCAAAATAGCGCCCAGATTCGGGCCAGAATTAAATATTCCGGTGGCCAGCGCCCTTTCTTTTTTGGGAAACCATTCGGCAACCGACTTTATAGACGCCGGAAAATTGGCCGACTGACCAATTCCCAGGGCAAAGCGTGCCAACGCAAATGAAAACATGCTACGCGCGGCGGCATGCGCCATTCCAGCCAGACTCCAAACGGTCATGGCAACGATGAAGCCGATCCGAGAACCTATTCTATCAAGCAAACTGCCCATAGAAACCAGCCCGATCGCATACGCAATCTGAAAAGCCATGATAATAAAGCCATAATCAGACTCGGACCAGCCAAACTGATGCTGAAGTTGCGGAGCCAAAATTCCCAGCACCTGACGATCGATGTAGTTGATGGTGCTGTCAAAAAAGAGCAGCCCTACAATCCGCCACCGGTATTTACCAATTTTATTTCCGCTATTTTTCGACATCCTTTAACTTTTTTCTGAACCACATAGACACATAAAAATTAAAACGATGTGTTCATGAGTCTATTTGGTAATTTCGTGAATTAACTCATAAGCCTCGGCTTGTTCTTCCGGACTGGTGCAGTAGGTAACCACCACCATTTTCATTCCGGGAACCCACAGCCGCGAAACCTGCTCACGAATAGTTTCCAAACCGCCTACCACACGAGCATTCAACACGATACCTGTATTGGCAAACTTGTGAAACTCTTCTAAATTGTTGGTTGCCCCCGGATCGGTTTGCGGTGAAAAAGCCCCATCTGCCATTTTCAATCCTTTGATTTGCAGAACAGCATCCACCCAACCGGACCAATCACCACAGGAATGAAACACCGGGCCTCCGAGCGGGGTACATATTTTCTCAACCGAAGGAACTGCCATTTCCAAATATTGCTCAGGAGAAATCATAATGGCGTTATCATCGCTCATCCCAAGTCCCGACCATTGGGTTGATGCAGCAAAGCCATGCCCGGGAGAAGCCAGTGCGCTGCCAATCAACTTCAGCTGCTCTTGATTGAAATCGATCGACAAGTCAGCCAGGCGATCAAACAGTTGCATTACCTTTTCGGGTTCCAGCAATAGATCCACAAAAAACTGGTCGAGCGGATATAAATGACCAATCATATTCAACGGCGATTGGGTATCGGTCAGCGACATGGGAACCCTACCCTTTGTCTGATCCATAAAATATTCAATCAAATCCAGCGTGTGCCTGCCAATATTGGTTTGTGCAATATTCTGCGAAGGATAAGCCAGCACTTCGCCGATGGTTTTAAACGGAGCTTTCAGTGCCGGGGCATTGCCTTCCATCCACAGGTAATCGCCGCCCCAACCGCTGGCTATTGTTCCGATTCCATACCACGGCTCCAGGAAATTGGCCAGATCCGCCTTGTAGCCCATGCTCCGCTGCAGCGCGCCGAGCTGCAGCGCCAGGGATTCCTCCGCGGAGCGGCACTTGTCGAAGAAAACGCCCTCGGCGCG
>CAYWTT010000035.1:5432-15237 GCA_964461245.1 uncultured Prolixibacteraceae bacterium
CGCTTTGTAAAGCATACTTTTTTCCAAAGCACCCAGCTGCAATTCCAACGAATTCTTCCTGTCGCGGCAACCGTACGAGAAACATTCGCCTACCCGCATGCGCCGATAAACGACAATTCCCGAATTCTGTTCCCAAAAACGGGCACAGGTTTTATTTAATTCCGAAGCATAAGCTTCATACCGGTCGAAATCAAAATTCTCGGGCCTCACCGGGACAACCTGTGTCGCCTGAGCGTCGGCTATTTGATTGTTAAAACGTTTAGCCTCCCCCAACCCCCTCCGAGAGAGGGGACTTTCGGAACTGGTATCCGAATGCTTTTTATCTTTAAAAGATGTTCCCATGTACTGATTTATCTAGAAGTTGTGTCTTCCAATCCCTTTCCTTGGAGGGGCTAGAGGAAGCTTCTCCTCAGTTCCTCTACCGTTTCAAAAATTGTTGTTATCCGGTCGTCTGATACCGAATCATCCATATTGATACAGCAAACACCCGTCAGATATGGATTTCCGGAGTCGCGAACCAGGCGTACAATGGTTTCGCGAATTTCGTCGTTCGACTGTCGCGCAATTTCCACCGGACTCAGACGAATACTCATAAATGTATCGGGTAAATATTCACGAAGCACTTTCAGATCGCCGCCCCAACCCACATCCAGAAAATCGAGATGCGGGATTTTGGCAAAACTGGCTGCCATCCGATGCGGATCGGATCCGCAGTAGTGAATCCCAAACGGACGTTTTTCGCTCCATTTCTGATCATACGGAAGCAAATACGTTTCGTAATCATCCTCCGAAATCATGGTATGCGAACATTCCGAATGCAGTAAAACCGGTTTATCCAGAAGACGAACACCCCGGTTAACCGATATAGAAGTTGAACCAGTTTCAGACTGGAGGAAGTCTGTGAATTTTTCGATCACTCCGGCTATTCCGGAAAAATATTCATTCACCTCGTCCGGGATCATCATCATATCCAGAAAAATATTCTCTCCCCGCAAATCCATGGCAATATTCAGAATGCCACCCCAGTTGATATCACCGGTCAGGAAACCATATTTCTTTTTCAGCGAATCTGTCAACTGCGAAACCCTGCGAAAAGCATCGGAACGAAAAGCTTCATCAACCGAAATATTCCGCAACTCCTGATGGGCAGGCAAAACCTGTGGCGGATGTGCTTCGGAGTAATTCACCTCACAGCCGAGCATTTCAGAAAGCAGATAGCCGGCGGCAAGATGCACCGCACCAATTTCGGGCCGTGCCTGCTCGCGGTGCTGGCCCAGACCAAATTTTCCCCAGCGGTGGTACAACACTTTTTCCATCTGCTGTTCAGCCTCAACCCGCTTTAGGGGATGAAAAAAGAAATCACGATCGAACGTGATTTTCTCGTTTTTGTACCACCATTCCGGTGCCAGAACAATGTCGACCGGAAGAAGACAGCCTCCCCTAACCCCTCCGAAGGAGGGGAGCTTGGACAACCAGTCATTATAGGATTTATCTTTCATTCAAACTCTCTTTTTATTTTCTTGACCTTGTAACTTTAATACAGAGTCTTTCTAAATTTTCACAAATCTGACCTCTCTCTTTCGGGGAGAGGTTGGAGAGGGGCTATTTCCTTAATAAAATAACCAGTCGACAGATGGTTTGCCATTGGTTCCAATATTCGCGTCATGCGTTGGGATTTCCTGCGCACCATCAATAAACCCGAGAACCAGCACCCGACCTTTTCCCAAAACAAGATCGTTTTCGCCAGCTCCATACGAGTAAGAGTAAACATTTACCGGATACAGTCCGGGAAGCAACAACGCATTGGCAATCCGAATGTCGGCCTGTCCTCGGTCGTTGGCCTGCGCATTGGTTTCCAACGTTGGTGGATTCAGGATTGAATAACTATTGGTATTGAAATAGCCCACCAGCACTTTCACCGGCTGATCGCATCTGAATTTCAGCACTGTTCCCTTTTCCTGCTGTTCCTTATCGGAGAATACCACTCCGGAAAGCTTTTGCAATTGGGGTGTAAAATCTTCGATGACCGATTTATTGTCGTTGTACACAGCTGTTCCCTTTTTATAGGTAAAGCGTTTGGCATCTTTATTCAGAAGGATTACCGGAACCGGTTCGAAAGCCTGAACCTGCACCTGGGCTTTTCCATTGTTGGCCTTCAGCATTTCAACATTTTTTTTGAAATTATTGCACTCAGTCTGATACTGAGGGAGCAATTCTGCCCAGGTCTTATTTTTACCATCAGCTCCGGATGCCGGGATCCGACGCTGAGCGGTTTGCATACTGTTGGCATACAGGTAGGTATCCTCCGTTAGTTTCACCAGTTCGGTATAATACTCCACACTTTTCTCAATAAACGGAAGTGCTTTTTCAAGGTCAGCCACGTCATTCGAATACTGATAACGGTAAATCAGCATGGCTGCCTTCACCTTTTCTGCAAAACAATTGGCAATTGCCCGATAGCAATACACATCATTTTTCAGACGGGCAAACTCTTCCTGGTTGGTTGTCACCGACTTTTCGGCTTTATCGATAGCTTCAACAGCCAGCTGTCCATGTTTCACCACCTCATCAATAATCTGCGGAGGGGTTTCTCCTTTGTGCGCTTCGCCTTTCCATTCTTTTTCAGCATAAACTTCCAGCACTTCCTTCACCGGACCGCTTGATGGCCAGAAATTGGAATACACGCCGTATTTATGCGGATTTACCAACTGAGCCATAAACATCCCCAGCAGCAGGGTCTGACGATTTCCATCGGAAATACCAAAAGTGCGCAACAGTTTCGGTGCAATCTCGCCGGTTTGCTCGTAGGCTTCCACAATGTTTTTCCCCTCACTTCCACAACCATAGAATTGGCCCAACTGATTGCTCCAGTAGGCCACTTCATCAGCACGGGTGCGGTCACTTTTCCAGGCATAACGCGCCCAGTTTTTGTACCAGATCCAGTCGCGATCCATTTCCAGTTCGCGAGGTTCGGTTTTATCAGCGCTATATGGCCAGTCCCAGTAAGATGCCTGAGGATAAATGTGCACACCTTTGGCACCCTGTATCTTCTGCATAGCTTTCACGCTTTTCTGAATAAAATCGGGCGATCCGTAGCGGAAAGGCTCGAGGTTGGCCAGAATATGAACATTAGCAATATGCAACGTCCCAATCTGCGACAAACCTTTTGGAATACTGTCCCACGAATCGCGCGGTTCGTAGGTGGTCAGCGACTCGCCGTTGTATTTCGACATGGTGAACAAATTCTTATAGATTGGCAATGCAGCTTCCATCACCCGTTTGGCATCGGTATCGTGCGCACGAAGTACAATCGGAGCTTCATCGGTGCGGCCAAGCGCTTTCAAACCATCTTTCACGCCCGGAATAATGGTCTTGGTGAACCATTCCACATCATCCTCAATGGTATTCATGGCTTCGCCCAGTGTAATCAGCAAACCAACATTCGGGTATTTTTCGATGAATGCAGCAATTGATTTTCGGGTATAATCAGCAATTATTGGAATAATTGGCCGATCGCGATCCTGCGTTTTCAGGTTGTTATGCTCGGCAAAAGGCTTGGAGACAAGGATATTGTAGAACATCTGAATGACCCAGATTCCGCGTTTTTCAGCTTCCTCTGTCAGGAATGCAAACATTTCTTCGTTCATTTTGAAGGTGGCATCATCTACCTCAACGGCATACGGATAATCTTTCAGTTTTACCAACGAGGCAAATGGGTGTCCATTCCACAGGTAAAGCGAGTTGTAACGGTTTTCAACCATCATATCCAGATATTTAACCCAAAGAGCTTTATCGTAGAACCACGGGAAATTTTCCGGAGTGTACGGATATTCGTAAACGGTGCGTCCGGGCAGGTAAACGGTTTTCTGCAAGCCGATGCAGGTTCCGCGCATCACCATCTGCGGCTGATCGGCCACATGAATATCCTGCGGAAGTTTACCGGCAGTTTTCAATCGATCCGATAATTCCATGCAACCATACAGAACACCGCTGGCATCAGCACCTCCTACGTATATCGTTTTCCCGGAAGTTTCAATGGAAAAACCCTCCTTTTTCAGAGTGTCCAGCGACGGATTATTTTTGGTGAACTCAGTAAACAGCTCACTTTTAAGATCTCCAACTACAATCTGTCTTTCTCTTTCAGCCACCGGCTGATTGGAAAACACAACTTCATAACCCTGTTCTTTCAGGGAACCAGCCAGTCTTTCAACAGCAAATTTTTCGCGTGGCGAATCCTGTTTCGCCACAAGGGTAATCTTCCCTTTTTGCACACACGAAACGATTGACAGAGTAAGAATCAGAAATACCCCACTCCTTATTTTTAAATAATTCATCTTTATTAAATTAGGCCCCCTCCAAACCTCCCCCCGAAAGGGGAGGCTTAAAAAAAGCAAGTTTGAATTAGTTTCTATAATCTTTAACTGGACTGAAGAACACCCAGGTTTCGCCAGGTTTTGTGCCTTCAATTCCTTCCTGATATTTGCCCATCAGTTTGTTCCACTCCACTACCCGCGGATTATTTTCTTCCGTTTTGGGATTCAACTCATCGAGTGTTTTTCCTGCCGGGATTGAAATCACAAGCAATAATTGTCGCCCGTTTCTGAAAACCAACAACTGATGAAACCCGGCATTGCAAAAACCTCGCGCCACTTCGGGCCATTCTTTAAACTGCACTTCGTGATAGTGCATGTATTCGCGCTGCAAGGCTGTGTCGGCAACCAGATTTGCTGTTAACAGGTAATCGTTCCAGGGTTGGGCAACCGCCGAAGTGCCACAATGTTTTTGCCGGTCGAATACATACATCGGACTGTCGTAACACTTCATTTTCAAGCTAATTCCTGATTGAGAAATCATTTTGCTGATTCCGATTGTATCTGCTGGTTCTCCAAACAAAACAACGTGATTTTTCCACCGGTACAGATCGAGGGCAACTCCTTGAAGGTTTTGTACAAATGAATCCACAGCCGTAGAATCATCCACAACCACTTCGATTGCCACGCGAAAAGAAGCTGGTGTTAAGATTACTTTCTTTTGAGCCTGATCGCACGAGACAAGAAGCGTTAAAAGAAAGATTCCGGAGATATAAACTATTGTATGATAGCTTTTCATGTTTGTCGGTCTAATTAAAAACATCCCTTTCTTTAAAATCTTTGGGATAGATACTGAGCTTTTCAGGCTCCTCTTTCGGAACAATATCCCTGAATTTCTCTTCAATGCCAGCCTTTGCCATAATCTTCAATGCTTCACCCGAAAATTCGGCTTTGTCGCGGAATGAATGGGGCTTTTCAATCTTATTGTTTGTACCGTTATCCATCAACAGGTTATTGATCACGTAATTGTCGCGGGCCACAATATCGTGACATCTTTCAGTCCACAAATGCAGCCACATCCACTTGTAGCTGTTGTTGTTAACCACGTTTCGGGTAATGGTCAGGTAGGCCGAACCGTCGTCGGGATAAATACAGCGTGGCCCGTTAAAAAGATAGTTTCCTTCCACTTTGGTTCCCGGCTGCTCGCCCAGCAAATAGATGATGCCGCCATCGTCGAGCACCTGGTGGGTATTTCCGGCACGGTTAAAACTAACGCTGTTATTTTTGGCCACTTTCGAAGCCGGAATCCCCGAATTTCCCCACCACCAGCCACAGGTAATGGCCCCGTAGGGTGTTCCTTCAATGTCGTTGTGCTCAATTCGGGTATTGGCCACAAAAAAGGAAGTTATCGCTTCAACCTGCCTGAAATCGAGGCTGATGTTCCGGATGTAATTATTGGCGACAGTAATGTATTCACATAACCCCTCGATTCCAGCTTTATAATTCTGAAGTTTGCTTTTATTTATCGGCTGCTTTGCCATTGTTAGTCCTGTTCCTTTTTCAACCTGTTTTACGTCTTCACTTCCAATTTTATAATGTTGCGGATAACCCACACTCACCGCGTTTCCAAGCAAATCGTTGAAATAATTCCCTTCAATCTTGCTGTTTTTCACATCATTCACCAAGTTAATCGCAATCCCCGAACTGATCTTTTCAAACCGGTTGCGGATAAACTGAATCCCCTCTGCATTCTCGACCTGGATTGCGCCCCGCGGAACATCCGTAGTATTGTATTCCGAAGGATGCCAGTTACCATCCGGAATGTATTTCACCGCCAGACCCAAACTTTGGATACCCGCAAAACCATGCGAGCCGGCAACTTCCATCAGACTCCAGTGATCGTACGAAAAAGTGATTCCTTCGAAGTGAATGTGCTTAACTCGCTTATTGATTGACTCTCCCTGTAGATGTATCAAACCATCTGCGGTAGGAGCAATCACGTTTGCGGTTGCCATGTCTTCGCCATCGCTGTAATAATAAAGCGTTTTGGTTTTCCGGTTGAAGTAAAATTCACCTGGCGAGTCGAGCAACTCGTAGGCGTTTCGGATCACAAAACTCTTTTCGTAATTAACCGCTCCGGCCCATGCCATACTTGTAGCGATGGCACCATAAGGTTGCTGCAATTTGATCAGCGTGGTATCTCCGATCTGCTCCATTTCACGGGCACAAAGTATCTTTTGCGTCCAGATATTGAATTGAACCAGCTCAACATCGTCGGCATTTTCATATACCGGAATATCTTTTGAAGAAAATTTGATCCCATCAACGGCCGAACCCGCTCCAAAAGCCCAGGGTTCACTCCCGTCGATATAAAAACGGCCCCAATTTCCTTCTCCGCTCACCGGAATATCAGTTCCCGCCATATGCATCCTCTTTCCGTTGACGAACAGGCTCCGGAGTTTACTGTCGCGGCCGAGATGGGCTTTGTAAACATGACCTTTTACTTGTTGCCATCCGGTGACTTGTACGCCACCACTAATGATAACATGCGCATCCTGTTCAGCACAGAAAATAGTTGGTGATCCCGGGGTGCCTGAATCTTCCGGCCCCAACAACAGCGGCTCATTCAATTGGTAGGTTCCATCGCGGAGAATAATCCGGATACCACCTTTTACCGAAGGATCATTTACACGTCGTAGTTCGCGGGCCTGCTGCTGTGCCTTTTGAATGGTTGCCAGGGGCTTTTCTTTCGTCCCGGGATTGGTATTGCACCCGCCTGGTGAGATCCATATTTCTTTGGCTGAAACCGACGAGGCAAAAAGCACCAACACCAGCAAATTCATCAATTTTTGATTCATTTTGGTTTCGTTCAGGTTTTTGATTTTTTTTGAATCCCCAAATGTAAACGTTTTCATTTTGCTATCCAAATAAGAAAAACGAAGCTTTACGCCATCCTTTCTCCTCCGGAGAAATGAATTGTGGCTTCTATTTTCCCTTAAAATTAAAATAGAGTACCAGATTTTTGCCTCGCCATTCCCACTTGTCATACGGTCCGAAATCGAAAAACTGGTTTTTCTGGCCAGAAGGCCCGAGCCGCCACGCCTGCTGCGAGTTTGTTCCGATAGGCGGGATTCCCTGCATAAACGAAATATCACCGGAGGGAAACGGAGGTGCGCAATTGAAAGTTTCTTTCGGTTGATCAGGAGTAAACAGGCGTAAGAACACATCTTCAGAAGATGTGGCCACCACAAACGGCTGATCTTTTGTAATAAATTCAGCCCAGTACAATTGCGAATGATAGCCTTTAAATTCAGGATAAACCAACGGAGCAATGCCTGTCATCGTTCGGTTATAATCTTTCTGATGAACATCCAGCTCAACGCCCTGCAGCCTGTTTTTCCAAATCCGGTACGGCCCATTCCCCCACCAGCGGACCGATTTCACCAGGTCTTCGGGATAGGAGAAGTTAACCCCCATATAATCGAAATGCACATCGTACTCGGGAGGGAAGTACATGATATTCAATTTTATCCAGCCAGATGGATAAACCGACCAGACCATTTGTTTCATACGCGATTGTTTGGCGTACAAACAGATAATATTCAATGTATCACCCGAATGCTGAACCTCCATTTTTTCAAAAATAGCTTTGCCGCCACTCAGCACCGGCCCATTATTGAAAGGAATTTCGCCTTTGGCATTCACCACTTTTTTCAGCAGCCCATCTTTCCGGCCAAAAGTCAGTTCCATCTGATTAACCGTCACAATCAGCATCGAATCTTTTTCCTCAACCGCAACCGGATTGGTTTCTTTTACGCTCATCATCCGCGCAACAACATCTTTGGGAAGTGCGATCGGCCAGCTCCAGGTATACAGTTCCTGACCGGTTTTATCGATAGCCGTCACATACAATACATCGTACGAAAACCAGTCGGATGGCAGATTTAAGGCCAGCTTTCCTTTTTGTCCCGGCATTACATCCGGTGCCTGGGCTGTACCGGTAACCGATTGTTTTTTAGCAGAAGAGCCGGGCAACGGAAGCTTGGACAATTTCCAGTTAAAAGAACAGGTATTGATGTTGGAATACAGGTAACGATTTTCAAGGTTCAGCTTTCCGTCGAATTGCGCGGTAATATCGCGCTCCTCAAACTTCACCGGCGACCAAATTTCCTTTACGGCAAAAAAGCTGCCTTCCTTCTCGTGGTGAGGCCCCACAATGCCATCAGGAGCATATCTTCCGTATGTGTCAATTTCACCATTTTTATCGGTACGAACAACACCCTCATCGGCAAAGACCCATAGAAAACCACCTGCCGAACGCGGCTTATTCCACATTAACTCCCAGTAATCGGCCAATCCGGCCCCCTGACCACCATCGTACAATCCGTGCAGGAATTCCGTGGGGAATACAATATTATGACCATGCCAGTAGGTTCCCATTCCATAATCGTAGTTGATGTAATGTTCTGTTTCAAGGCCGTTGTGTATCCGCCAGGGGTAAATAACCGCCCGTTTCTGAATATCGAATTGTTTAAAAACAGGATCCAGTTCAGGGTTATGGCCGCCTTCGTTGCCATTGTCCCAAAGCATGATTGCCGGATGGTTGACGTCGTGGGTAATCATTTCCTCCACCAGCTTCGTGCCTGTCGGAGTGTCGTACTGCCCATGCCAGCCAGCCAGTTCATCGAGAACAAACAAGCCCAGCGAGTCGCAAACATCAAGAAAATGCCCGTCAGGCGGATAATGCGAACTTCGCACCGCATTCATATTCATTTCCTTTATAAGTTTAACGTCTTCAATGCTGTAGGCCTTACACGAAGCACGCCCGGTTTCCGGACGAAAAGTATGACGATTTACACCTTTAAATTTGATTTTTACATCATTCACATAAATTCCATCGCGCTCGCGAACCTCAATGGTACGAAAGCCAAAACGCTGGGTAAATTCATGGATAATCTGGCCTTTCGAAATCAGCTTAAATGTTGCGAGATATAAGTTGGGGGCTTCCGGGTTCCAGGCTTTAACATTCGGAAATACTGAAGATAACTGAACCACCTGCTGGCCTTTCGAGATTGCGGAAGAAAATTCCGGACCGAGTGAAGCTCCGTTTAAATCGGTTATTTGTGCCGAAACCTGATCGGATGAAGCAATACCCTTCAGAAAAACATCGGCCAAGAACGCCCCCTCGGCTTTAGCGTCGATAGCAACACGCTCTATGTTTTGAGCAGGTTTGGCTTCGAGGTAAACCGGACGAAAAATCCCGCCAAAAATCCAGTAGTCGGCGTAACGCTCGGCTTTATTCACGGAGGGATTAGCCGAATGTTTGGAAACTTTTACTTCAAGAAGGTTTGTCTTTCCATAATTCAGCAATTTACTAATATCATACTTAAACCGATAAAAGGCCCCTTGATGAACAGGTCCGGCAAGTTTTCCATTAATCTTCACCTCGGTGTCGGTCATCGAACCTTCAAATACGATGTTCACCTGCCGGCCTT
>CAYWTT010000035.1:15247-15777 GCA_964461245.1 uncultured Prolixibacteraceae bacterium
TTTCCATGTTGCTGGCACCTGAAAATTGTATTTGTAAAGCCCCTCTTCCATTCCACGAACACTGTCCTTGGCATGGCCGTAATTATAGGTACCAAATCCCTGCAACTCCCAGTTCGATGGAACGGGAATAGTTGTCCATTTACCCGAATTCATTCCCGCAGTGCAAAAAAACTGCCAGTCAACGGTTTTATCGGCACCTGTTCCGGAAAGATACTGGACTTCGGTCGTTTGGGCAAGAACAACCCCTGAAATAAGAATCAAGGAGATTATATTAAAACATTTAGTCAAAAAATTCATATTCAATTAGGTTTATCGGTAATACAAAAAAAGCTGAAGCCCCTTGCTCAACAATGGGTCGTCTTCTAAATTTAATTTGAGATTTATAATTCTGTTATCTCCAGAGCTAATAAGCTTTCCGGGACTATTTTACTTTCTTAGGATTTTTATCACAAACGGTAATAGTTTTCAGCGCCGGTTTCGAAAACCTGCAATACTTGCAGAATAGTCATCTCCCAGGCATCGATAATTTT
>CAYWTT010000036.1:0-15759 GCA_964461245.1 uncultured Prolixibacteraceae bacterium
CAGCAGTGGCCTTGTCAGCCATGAAATGCGATGCCCGGTGAATATTACCGTAATATTCTGTGGTCAATCTTTGTTCTGTCAGCAAGACATTGATATTTTTCTGGGTGGAAGCGGCATTGTCAAAATAAACCAGTGGCTTGCCATACACCTGCTGATTAAGGATCGGGAATTGCTTGCGAATCTCTTGAATATGAATTGACATTATGTTAATAATGGAATGATCAACAATTGGCGCGATAGGCGGATTCATGACAGCGGCCGATTTCTCCCGTCAGCCGTTTGCCAACCAGTTCACTGATCTGGTCGCGCAGGGTAACATCGTCTATCTGCCTTACCACTTCATAGGAAAAGGCATTGGTAAGCATCAAACGGGCCTGATTCTCCCCTATTCCCCGGGCACGCAAATAGAACAGGGCCTCCTCGTCAATCTGTCCTACCGTTGCGCCATGACTGCATTTCACATCATCTGCCTCGATGATCAGCTGCGGCTTGGTCTGCATTTGTGCCTTGTCGGTCAGCAGGAGATTGTTGTTCTTCTGATAAGCGTTGGTCTTCTGGGCGTCCCTTTTCACATGGATCCTGCCTGAAAACGCACCCGAAGATTCATTATCCAGAACATTCCTGTAAAGCTGGTTACTTCTGCATTCGGGTTTTTCATGCAGCACCCGGATAAAGTTGTCGACATGCTGTTTCCGGTCCGTAAAAGATACCCCATAAAGATTGGCTTCACTGTTTGTGCCGTCAAGGATCACCTCCACATTGTTTCTGACCAGTCCGCCATGAAGGGTGATTGTCTGCGTGGTCAGACGGGAGTCTCTTTCCAGATGGAATCCGGATGAATTAACCATCACCGATTGGTTGTGGTGATTCTGCAGCGTGAGAAATTCGACCGATGCATTCCCGCCAATAAAGACTTCAGTGGCTGAATTGCTCAAATACTGGTTCAGGTTCAGTGTGTGGTCACAAATGATTAGTTTCACCTCTGCCCCCGGTTCCACAATTACCAGGTTCCGCTGGGTAACAAAAATATCTCCCTGCGCTTTAAGCAAGTTGATGACCTGTACGGGCTTTTCAATCTTCACATTCGCCGGAACATACAGCACATATCCGTCACGGGCAAATGCCGTATTGAGGGATACCAGGGGATCCTCATATCCATCGGTGATCTTTGTATAATACTCCCTGAAAAATTTCCGGTTTTCGACTGCAAATCTCTCCAGGCTCCCGGCAAATACGCCTTCGGGTAAAAATCCATTGGTCGAATGGAACCAGCCATTCATCAAAATGATCTGAAAGACATCCAACCGGGGAACGTGGCATTTGAAAAGGTCAGGAAGTTCATACCCGGTAATTTCGCGATGGGGTAACCAGTTGAAATCCTGTAAAAATGAGGGCTGCAGGTTGGTATATTTGTAATTTTCATTTTTTCTTGACGGAATCCCCCGAATCAAAAAATCCTGAAGGGCTTTCTTCCGATGCTGGTTTATCAGCTCCGGTGAATTTCCATAAAGATAGGACTCCGCTTCCCGGAAATAGCCGACCAACCTGATAGATGGATCACTGTTTTCTGTCTGCACACTCATCACCAGCTTCCGTTTTCTTTTTTAATCCAGTCATATCCCTTCTCTTCCAGCTCAAGGGCCAGTTCCTTTCCGGCCGACTTCACAATCCGGCCTTTGTACAGAACATGAACATGGTCGGGAATGATATAATCCAGCAACCGCTGGTAATGGGTCACTACAATGGTGGATCTTTCAGGCGACTTCAGGGCATTCACACCATGGGCAACGATTTTGAGCGCATCAATATCAAGTCCTGAATCGGTCTCATCCAGAATGGCAAGCCTCGGTTCCAGCAAGGCCATCTGAAATATTTCATTTTTTTTCTTCTCCCCGCCAGAAAAACCTTCATTTACAGACCGGTTGGTCAGTTCGGTATCCATCTCAACCAGTTTTTTCTTCTCCCGCATCAGCCGGAGAAACTCCTGGGCACTCAGCGGCTTCTCCCCCCGGAACTTCCGGAGCTCATTGACCGCAGTTTTCAGGAAACTGACCATGGGTACACCGGGAATTTCAACCGGATATTGGAAGCTCAGGAATATCCCTTTCCTGGCGCGATCTTCCGGTGACTGATCCAGGAGATCCTCCCCCATGTAAATTATCTCACCGGCGGTAATTTCGTATCCCTCCTTGCCGGTAAGCACATTGGCAAGGGTGCTTTTACCCGAACCGTTGGGTCCCATGATGGCATGTACTTCACCAGGACTGACCTCCAGGTTGATCCCGTTCAGAATCTCCTTTCCCTCAATGGAAACACACAAATTTTTTATTGAAAGCATATACTTCTCTTTAAAACCAGCAAAATTATAAACCGGGTATCTTTGCCTGTCATTTTTTAATGCCAGTGTCTTACACTCTCCTCCGAATTAACTCATTCTTCACTCTTCACTTTTATTCTACACTTACCCCACGCTTCCCTCCAGACTGATTGCCAGCAACTTCTGCGCTTCTACGGCAAATTCCATCGGCAGTTTGTTCAATACTTCCCGGGCATACCCATTAACGATCATGCCAATAGCATCCTCGGTGCTGATTCCCCGCTGATTGCAGTAAAATATCTGATCTTCCCCGATTTTGGAGGTTGTGGCTTCATGTTCCACCACCGATGACTTATTTCCCACCTCAATGTATGGGAAAGTATGGGCACCGCAATTGCTCCCCATCAGCAACGAATCGCACTGTGAAAAGTTCCTTGAACGGACAGCTCCGGGCATCACTTTTACCAGTCCCCGGTATGAATTATTGCTCAGCCCGGCAGAAATTCCCTTTGAAACAATGGTGCTTTTCGTGTTTTTCCCGATGTGAATCATCTTGGTCCCCGTATCAGCCTGCTGATGGTGGTTGGTCAATGCGACCGAATAAAATTCCCCAACGGAATTATCGCCTAAAAGTATGCAGCTCGGGTATTTCCAGGTGATGGCTGATCCGGTTTCCACCTGGGTCCAACTGATCTTGGACGATTCACCCCGGCATATTCCCCTCTTTGTCACAAAATTATAAATTCCTCCCAGCCCATTCTTATCTCCCGGATACCAGTTCTGCACCGTGCTGTATTTCACTTCGGCACGGTCCATGGCGATAATTTCTACCACCGCGGCATGCAGCTGGTTTTCATCCCGCATCGGAGCGGTACAACCTTCGAGATAACTCACATAACTATCCTCATCTGCTACAATCAGTGTTCGTTCAAACTGACCGGTCTGGGCGGCATTTATACGGAAATAAGTGGAAAGTTCCATTGGACAACGGACACCTTTCGGGATATAGCAAAACGATCCGTCGCTGAAAACTGCTGAGTTCAGCGCGGCAAAATAATTGTCACCTACTGGCACAGCCATGCTGATGTATTTCTTCACCAGATCGGGATGATCGCGCAATGCCTCGCTGAAAGAGCAGAAAATGATGCCCTTCTCAGCCAGGGTTTCCTTAAAGGTGGTCTTTACCGATACGCTGTCAATCACAGCATCCACGGCAACACCAGAGAGGATTTTCTGTTCCTCGAGCGGAATGCCCAGCTTTCTGAATGTTTCCAAAAGCTCAGGATCCACCTCGTCCAGGCTCTCGTATTTCGGCTTTTTGACCGGCGCGGCATAATAACTGATGGCCTGGTAATCAATCGGGGGGATCTTCAGATAAGCCCAGCCGGGCATCTCCATTTTTAACCATTTCCGGTAAGCATTCAATCTGAATTCAAGCATAAAATCAGGTTCATTCTTCTTCTCCCAAATGGTCCGGATCACCTGTTCGTTAAGCCCCTTTTCAATGATATCGGTCTCAATATGGGTATAAAATCCATATTTATAATCCCCCTGGGTTACCTCGTGCAGTATTTTATCCTGGTCTTCCATCTTTCTGATTCATAACCATTTGAAAATAAATAATCTAGATTCTCACCCGGATTCCTGAAATTTCTTGCAAAGATAACAATTTAGGGATACTTTTGTTTGATGCATTCTCTATTTAATACCTTTTTATCTGAAATTTAAAATGTCTAAAAGCAAGCAGGTAACCACAATAGCCTCTTTAGGGGAATTCGGATTGATCGAACGGCTGACCAAAGACCTGGTTCCCATCCAGAAAAGCACACTGAAGGGAGTAGGTGATGACGCGGCTGTTATCGCGGCGGGTGATGATGGCCTGGTGGTCACCACCGATATGCTCCTGGAAGGGATCCATTTCAACCTGATGTATATGCCCCTGAAATACCTGGGATATAAATCGGTGGTGGTCAATCTGTCGGATGTGTATGCCATGAATGCTACGCCCCGTCAGATCACAGTCAGCCTGGGACTTTCAGCAAAATTCACCCTGGAAATGGTAGAGGAGTTATATGCAGGGATTCACCTGGCTTGTGAAAAATACGGGGTGGATCTGGTGGGAGGCGATACTACCAGTTCCATGACCGGAATGGTAATCAGCATTACAGCAGTCGGGACCGCTCCCCTGAATGAAATCACTTACCGCTCTGGCGCCCGTCCGAATGATTTGCTCTGTGTGAGCGGCGACCTGGGAGGAGCCTATATGGGACTGCAGTTGCTTGAAAGAGAGAATGAGGTGTTCAAGGTGAACCAGCGGATGCAGCCCCAACTCGAAGGACATGATTACATCCTGCAACGCCAGATGAAACCCGAAGCCAGGGGTGATGTGACGGAGGCATTGAAAAAACTGGAGATCAGACCCACTTCCATGATCGATATTTCCGACGGACTCTCCTCTGAAATTCTCCATATTTGCAATGCCTCCGGAACCGGTTGCAGGTTATATGAAGACAAAATACCCTACGACCGCCAAACCAAGGAAATGGCCCTCGAATTCAATATCAATCCCATTGTGGCCGCATTGAACGGAGGGGAAGATTATGAACTGCTCTTTACCATCCCGGTGACTGATTATGAAAAGATCAAAAATGATCCGGACATTTCAGTGATCGGACACATGACCCCATCCAAGGATGGGACCATGCTGGTCACCGGCAGCGGTGCACTGATCCCGCTGATGGCACAGGGATTCAACCACCTGGGAAGACTATAGGAAAAACGACTTGGGGCTCATAGCTTTTCCAGGTATTTCAGATAGGTTTCATTTGAAATATCGTTGTTTTTGAGCATCGTTTTTAGCAGGTTTTTTTTGCTGTCTTTTATGATCTTCGTGAAGAAATAGATGGTCCCGATAATCATAACGAAGAAAACAACATAAATGACTATTTTCATGACATCAGATTTTATCCTCTAAAATTACAACCAAATCCCTTCCCTGCTTCACCTTGCCTGATCATTTTCAGAAAGCGTTTCAAGGATTTCAGAAAAAATCAGTTCCTGCCTTCGGGAAATCATACAGGTGAATGTCCGGAAACAATTCAACATAATAAAAAGTCTGTTTCGCTTTGCGGAATAGGAATTTTATTTAATCGTACTAAACTGATAATATGTTATTTAAATTTCACGCCCTGCATTTTTAAGGAAAAAATGAGCTATTTATGCGGTAAATAAAACCGGATTATTTAATTTTACGAATCATTATATCACCCTATGCATGTTATTCCATACATACTTGATTGAGCAGTATCTATTTTGGATTAACAGAACTGATTCGCGGAGTCTTAATTTTTTAACAGTATAATTATGAAAACAATTTTTTACTTTTCTGAAGACAGTACAAGAAAAATCAAAAATCTTCTGGTCCCTTTAGGAGCTTTTCTTACACTGTTTTTTTTCACTGAACTGATGCTTGCTGTTACCAATCCGGTTTCAGCGGCTTCTTATGCCAACCTTTCTGTTTCCAATTTTACTTTTTCACCCCAAACGTTCTATGCCGGCACACATCCCGCTACGGTTTCCTTCCGGCTTACCAACAACGGACCCTCCAGTCTGTCCTATCCAAATTCCCGGGTAAGTAATGTGATTTATCTTTCGAGGAACGATATCTTCGGTGACTCGGATGACATCCAGATAGGTACAAACAGCAATGATTATGCACTTGCATCCTCATCTTATCTGGATATCACCTTGTCTTCCGCGGAAATATCCAACGTCACCATTCCTTCAACCGGTTCAGGGAGTTATTATGTTTTTGTAAGTGTTCAGCATGCCTCTCCTTCAACACTGACCGATACGATCCAGAGCAATAATCATGCAATGAGGGTGGGTGCCATCATGGTGGTTAATCCGGCCACTGATGCAGACCTGGCGGTCTCCTCTTTTACCTTATCACCTCAGACGATCAGCGCGGGTGGAAATCCAGAGGTTATATCTTTCCGTTTAGCCAACAACGGGCCGGTGAACATGGATTCTCCCAACACCCGTGTCAGCTTTACAGTTTATCTATCGCGCAACAGTACCTTCGGCGACAGTGATGATTTCCCGGCAGGGACCAACAGCAGGGATTTGATCATTGAATCGGGATCCTACCTCGATATCATGATGACAACCGCGGAAACAGCCCATATCGTGATCCCGGAGAGTGCTTTTGGTAGTTATTATGCCTTCATTTATGTCCAGCACAGCTCTCCTTCAAAACTGACAGACCCCACCCTTTTTAACAGCTACGCTGTGAGAGCAGGCACCATTACCGTTGTAAACACCCATGCAGACCTGGCTGTGACCAATTTAACATTCTCCCCGCAGACTATTGTCAGTGGCACAAATCCTTCGACGGTTTCCTTCAGGCTGACCAATAACGGGCCGGCTGATCTTACTTCCCCGAATACGCGTGTGGAAAGTTTGTTTTATCTCTCCAGGAACAGCAGTCTGGGGGATGCCGATGACATCCTTATCGGAAATAACAGCTATGATTTAACCTTAGCCTCCTCCTCATTCACCGATGTTAACCTGTCGGCAGCCAACCTTTCCAGTATTACAATTCCAGCCGATGCTTCCGGGAATTATTATGTATTTATCAGGGTACAGCATGGGGCTCCTTCTGTTTTGACCGATCCCGTTGCAACAAACAATTATGTAATGAGAGCAGGCACCCTTTCTGTTTCAAATCCAAGTTACCAGTCTGACCTGGCCGTATCGGATCTCACATTCCTGCCGCAGAGCATCAATACCGGAACCTATCCAGGGAGTATCTCTTTCCGGCTTACCAACAACGGGCCTGCAAGCCTGATGACTCCCAATGTTCATGTCGACGGCATATACTATCTTTCAGCCAACAGCACCTTTGGTGATTCAGATGATATCCAGGTAGGCATTAACAGCAATGACTATACGATCCCTGCTGCGTCCTATACCGATGTGACCCTGTCAGCCGCAGAAAGAGCCAACCTGACCATTCCTTCAGTCCCTTCGGGAAATTATTATCTCTTTTTACGTGTTCAGCACAGTTATCCATCCGTATTGAGTGACCCGACACCGGGAAATGATTATGTGATGACAGCCGGCACGATCAACGTGGTAAACACCCTTATGCAGGCCGATCTGGCAGCTTCCGGATTTCTATTTACCCCGCAGACCATCAGCTCAGGTGCCCATCCTGATGCGGTGTCATTTGACCTGAGCAATTTCGGCCCCGCCAATCTGGCTGCGCCCAACACCCGTGTAAGCGGAAGGTATTACCTGTCGCGCAATGACACTTTCGGCGATACCGATGATATCCTGATCGGAGACCACAGTAATGATTATACCATTCCCTCATCGTCTTACATCAGTGTTTCTTTGTCTGCAGCAGAAAGAGCCAATATCACCATTCCTTCAACCGCTTCTGGCAGTTATTATGTTTTTGTCAGGGTACAACACGCTGCACCTTCTGTCTTAACAGATCCGGTTTTGAATAATAACCAAGCCATACGGATTGGCACCATAACAGTAATAAACACAAGCTACCAGGCCGATCTGGCCGTTTCGAACCTTGCGCTCCTGCCCCAGACCATCCAGGCCGGTGCGCATCCCGATTATATCTCATTCCGTTTGACGAATGAAGGACCTACCGGATTAGCCTCCCCGAATACCCGCGTCGGAGAAGTGTTTTATCTTTCCACCAACAATGTTTTCGGAGATGGGGATGATATTCCGATCGGTGCCATTGGAAATGATTTTACCCTGCCGTCGGCGTCAAATATCGACATCTCCCTGTCAGCTTCGGACCGGGCCAATATTACCATACCCACTACCGCCATGGGCAACTATTATGTTTTTATCACGGTACAGCACATTGCTCCTTCCGCATTTACCGATCCGGTTACAGGCAACAACCATACCCTCAGTGCGGGAACCATTACTGTCCTGAATCCAAATTCTGATGCGGACATCGCAGTATCCTCCCTCACGTTTTTACCCCAGTCTGTCAATCCGGGAGCAAATCCCGACTCCGTTTCGTTCCGGTTGACCAATTATGGGCCGGGAAGTCTCTCCTACCCCAATTCTTTTGTGGACGGTGATTTTTACATATCGCGGAATGGTGTTTTCGGGGATTTGGACGATATCCAAATCGGGCATTTCAACAAGAACATCACTCTGTCTCCGCTGTTGTACACCGATATAATCCTTTCGGCAACCGACAAAGCCGGAATAACCATACCGGCTACCGCATCGGGAGATTACTATGTATTTGTAAGTGTCGGACACAGCGCTCCATCCTTATTGACTGATCCGACACCCGGGAACAATCATGCCCTGATGGCAGGAATCCTTAAGGTCATTCCCCCCTGTAACCTGTCCGTATCGACTGCCCGGCTGGACTTTTCTTCCTCCCCCGGAATCAAGACTGTCACACTCACTTCCAATTCCGAATGGTCAGTGGCAGACAATGCCGAATGGATTGCCGTAACACCGGGTTCAGGCAGCGGAAACGCTACCCTGACCGTTTCCGTTTTACAGAATGTGGGTACTCCCCGGACGGGTCAGATCGTCATTACAGGATGCAATGATCCGGTTACGGTGGATGTCCGGCAGGAATCCCTTGCCACACAGAGCATCAAAAATATCCAGGGTGAAGCATATACATCCCCGTATGTCGGAACATTCCAAAGGATATCGGGAACGGTTACTGGAGTCGTTCCGGGTGCAGGTTATTTTGTCCAGGATGCAGTGACTGCCTGGAGCGGCATCTATGTGGCCGACACCTATAACTTTGTCTTGGAAGGGAACGGTGTCACCGTGGACGGAACAGTTCAGGAAGTGAACGGCTTTACCGTCATCAATGCGGCCTATGTCCAGCTCACCAATCCTCCTGTTGCGGTTACCCCCATCCTGATGGGATCGCCTGAAGAGGCAAAATCGGAACAATTTGAAAGCGTTCTGGTCAAAATTGCAGGTGCCCGCTTCATGGGATCCCCCAATCAGGACGGAAGCTGGGAGATAAAAACCACTGAAAATAACAAGATGACCGTGGATAAACTGATCTATTTATATCAACCGGAAGATGGTCATTTTTATGATGTGACCGGTGTCATCTACGGAAGCGGAAGTTATAAAATCGAACCCAGAAAAGAATCCGATGTCAGGGATCTTTCCAAAACCACCCCAGCGGTCGCCCTTGATGATCCTCAGATACGGATCTATCCCAATCCTTTTACCGAATATCTGAATATTGCCAACTGCAATAAAGTGGCGAGGTTAACCATCACCAACATAGCCGGACAGGTTGAAATGGATATTGCCCATCCTCAGTCAGTCGTCAGAACTCCTGCTCTGCTGAGCGGAATACATCTTATCCGGTTGTATTCGGATTCCGGGCTGATCAGGACGGAGAAATTCGTCAAAAAGTAAATTCAAAAAGAATCCGGTACTTGCCGGGATAAACAGAATAGAGGCTGTCTCAAAAAGGCAGCCTCTTTCAATTTTCTAACACAGTGATCAGTAATAATTCAGATACTTTTCACATCAACCAGCTCCATTTACCATTTCCGGGTGAATTTAATAATTGGGATACACCCAATATATCCATTTTCCGATATTGCATGCATTATAATTCACGTAAGCATATCCTCCGTATGGTCCCCATCCGGTACCCCACGAATTCTTGATGATCCAGGCATTTCCTGCATCCCACCAGCCGACAATGGTGACTGCATGGTCAATATCATAAGGATTGGAACTAGGGAAGCCGTTATAGACGCCTCCCCCGTAACCGTAGAATGTACTGAGGCCGGCCTTCATATAGGTCACAACTGAACCATAAAGGGTAATATAGTATTTGACCCATTCTTTGGAAGGCCAGGTGCCACCGACCAGGAGCCGGCCCCAGGTGTAGGCCGATTTGAATTTGGGTTTCGAATAGCAGGTATTGCTTTGGGAAATATTATAGGGATAAGCCTGTTCACTGGCCACTCCTTTGCATTTAATAAAATCAAAAGCCCTGTCCGACCAACCTCCCCCACAGCTTCCGCAATCCACATTGGCACAGGTTCTTCCACAGGCAACGACATCCTGTTCTGAAAGATCCAGTTTGGTGCCCCAGAATTTGGCATAGGTATGCTCAAAAGTGGCGCATGCCGCAAACGCCCAACAGCTGCCGCAACCTCCCTGGTTTTTGACAGGAGTATAATAAGCCGGATAATAATATGAGGCGTCAGTCCAGGCTGCACCTACAGGCGGCTCGCCTGAAGCAGAGAAATCCACATCAGCCTTGTCATTCTTGGAATCCTATTTAATCTTTTCCTTGATGTCATTCTGATTCTTCTTATTTTCCTTGTCCTGGTCATCCGACAATTTCGTATCAGGTTTTTCACCTGCAGGAAGGCCTAATAACTGCTTCAAATCCCCGTTCATAATTTCATTGGCAGCCACATCAAAGGTTGCATTGGATAGCTTCTTATGGTCAGCCTGGGCTTTCGCATATTCAGATTTTCCTTTTTCATTGAGCTTTTGCTCATCTTTTGCTTTGTCTTCCTTCGTCCGCTTTATTTTCGCCATCGGGTCACCTTGTGAATAACCACTTACGCAAAACACACTAAAAAGGAGGATGATTAGTAATTTCAATTTCATAGTCTATTGTTTTAAAGTTTAACCCAGATAAGTTACAACAATTAATTGATATTATGTCAATGATTGTACTGATTTTTCTGAACTTAAACAGAAAAACGGATGGTAATCTTCAGACAGATTCTGGATAAAAACACTGTAAGCCAGGAAAGAAAAATCCTGTTGAATAGTTTGAAATGGCAGATAAATTAAAGGGATTCTATCTCTTAAACAAAATTACAAGGAGTCAATAAACCCAATTTCATCCATTATTTAAAAATCACATGAATGGGAATGATTGCCAGATAGATGGCGGTTTTTCCCTCATGAGAAGAGTAATAGGACACAATCAGCCTATTTTTTTCAAGTACAAGGCCTGGGTAACTGTTGTCTCCGGACGAAGGGATCCGGAGTATTTTTTCGAAAACACCTGCTTTATTCCCCAGAAATAAGCCGGTATAAGTCCCATTTTCTTCATACACCCTTGTTCCCATGATTACCCTCTCCTCTTTCGTAAAAACAAAATTGGGGCCTCCGAGCCGGTATCCGAGTTTAATGAACTTCCACCGGTTATAGGGAGGTGAGCTGAGGGCCCAGACGCCCATTTTGTCTTCCAGCTCCCGCCGGATCAAAACATACATATTCCCCGCATGATCGAACCGGATGGTAGCTTCGTTGGGAAAACCATCCAGTTCAATTTCAGAAACCTTTTCAAACGTTTTTCCGTCCCGGGTTTTAACAAGGCAGAGAGCAGCAGGGCCGTTGCGTTCCTGCGGTCCGATCTGGTAATCAATTCCGTAACCGGTTCCCTCATACCAGGTCACCCTCCATATCCAGTCGCCCCATGAAACCAGGTCAGGGTCGATGGTCACTTTCTCTGGTGATGAAAATTTGGTCCCGCTTTTATCTGAAAAGGAGACATGCGGCATTCTTCCCAACAGCTTCCCTTCTTTATAAACCGACCCCCCCATGATCACCATCAACCGGCCTTCAGGAGTTACCGACAACTTGGCATCGCGCAGGTCAATACCGCTCTTTTCCAACAGAGCCACGCTCTCCCATTCATTCAGATCGGCAGACCTTAAAATTCTGATAACCCCATCGGTACCGGGGACATGTCCTGAACCTTCCCTGAATACGCAAAAATAGAAGTTCCTGAAGCGGATCAGATCAGTAAAAGCATTGTGCTGACCCTTATCCCAGATTTTCTTTATCCGGATCTCTTCAGGAGGAGCTGAAGAAACTGCAGATAATGTAAAGCAAAGGCAATGAAGAAGGATCAAAAATCTAACATAAATTCTCATCATTCAGTTTTTTTAGAATTATTGGTTTCTAGATTATAAAAGCCGGGGAGGCTGAATAAACACCCTGTCAGGATTCCCGAAGCGAATGAAAGGGGCATGATCCATAGTACTTTTAATCCGAAAATTTCAAAAAATGCGATCAATACGGCTATAATCACACTGATCATCCCTCCGGCAAGGGTTCCCTTTTCAGTTGAAAACGGGACAAACAGAGCCATGAAAAAGAGAACAAACAAGGGGGAGACAAAAAGATTGACTACTTTGATAACCACTTCCAGCAAATTACCTTTGACATATCCGACCAGCAGACATAAAACCGTTACCACCAATCCGATAATTACGGAAATGATCCTGGCCTGCCGGAGGCTGCTGGTTTTCATCTTCGGATGTACGAACCGTTTGAACACATCCTCATTGATAACCGCAGAAGAGGAGTTAAGTCCCGAGGAAAGGCTCGACATAGCAGCTGATAAAAGCCCAGCGGCCACCAATCCGGTGATTCCTGCCGGTAATCCAACCACAATATAACGTGGGAAAAGAGAATCGGCGCTGGTAAAGAGGGTTTCACCCGCCGGTAATTCATCGGGCCTTTGGGTAAAATAAGCCAGAAGGGCCAATCCGACCAATGCCAGTAGAACCTGAACCATGAAATTGGTTATCAATGAAATACGAAATGTCTTTCTGGCCGATCGCAGATTCCCGGTGGAAAAATAGCGTTGAATGGCCATCTGATCGGATCCGGCCGTACATATATACCAGACGAAAACAGAAAGAATGGCATTGGCTACGGTCATTCTACGGTCGGCGTCAAATCCCCATTTGATATCTTCCCAGTGACCCGGCATTTTCTCAGGAATGATGGCGCTGAATGATCCCAATTGAACAGAAACAAAAATGAGGGTCAGTATAGCACCCAAAATAAGGATCAGGGTTTGCAGGGCATCCGTGATGACGACAGCCTTTAATCCGCCCATGGAGGTGTAAACCACGGTAACCAGAGAGATGATCAGACAAATCAGGGGGACATAACTTTTATCGAATCCAAAAATGGAAACCATAGCCGTATTGACTGTGGCAAAAATGATGGTCGCCATCCACAATAGCCGCAATGAAAGGAAGAAAAAGGTGGCCATCACCCGGACTCCCGGACCCGATCTGATCTCAAGGATTTCATACGCACTGGTCACTCTCATCTTCATGAACCTGGGAATAATCAGCCAGCCCACGATTAGATATACCAGGGGGAAAGAGGCCAGACTGGCAAAAATGACCGGACCGTATTTGATCATTTCGCCCGGATAGGAGAGATAAGTGAGCGTACTCATCAAAGTAGCAAAAAGGGACAAGCCAACCATAACGGGGTTCATGCTTCTGCTGCCCAGGTGATAATCCTCCGTATTCCTGTTCCTTTTTGAAAAATAAAAGCCTACTCCCAGCATGAGGAGCCCATAGGCAATGAGAATGATCCAATCAACATGAGTCACCGTTTTTTGGGTCCGCAGAGGATTTTTCAATATTGCGTAGTCCGACTCAGAACGGATATTGGTATATGCTTCCGCAGTGACCACCCGATTGGGTTTCAGGTTAACCAGTTGAGAGAAAATCCTTTCTCCGGGAATACTTTGAACGAAAGACAGGCTGCAAGGAGTCCCTCGTATGGCAAACACCTGCGCCAGATCAGCCCGCATTCCCGTTCCGTTTTCCGCAAAACACGTAACCAGAGCCAGAATGAAACAGGTCAGGAGAAGCCCCCTTTTCATACCTGAAAGAGGTTGAAATAGCCGGCTTTCCTTAACTCATCCTCAAACAACAACTGCTGACCTTCCTCCAGATTATTAAGCGGAGCGCGACAAGGGCCACAATCAATTTCCACCAGTCTCATCATCACTTTACCGCCTGAAATGGCACTTCCCGTACCCAGCATAACGGAAATCAACCGGTTCGCTTTTTGTTGCAGTTCCAGGGCCTTTTCCAGATCCTTCTCCCTGAACCGTTTCATCATTTCCAGATACAAAGGGGCCATGAAATTATAGGTGGTCCCGATGGCCGCTTTGATGCCGTAAGTCAATCCGGCCAGCAGCAGTTCATCATATCCATGGATGATATCATATTTTCCCCCCTCCAGGGAGATACACTCCTCCATGGTCATCAAATCGGAACTGGTATATTTGATCCCGGCCAGATTGGGAATGGTTTTTCCTGCAACCAGCAGAAAATCATTCATCTTCACATTCACGCCCGAAACAGTGGGAATATGGTAATAATAAAAAGGGATGTCGGGAATGGCAGAGGCTACTTCAGCACAAAAACGGGTCAGCGAAATCACATCGCGGGGCTGAAAAATGCAGGGACCGATACATCCAACTGCATGAGCACCTGCGGCCGCCGCATGGCGTGATAACTCGCTGGCTGTCTTAGCGCTGGTGCTTCCCACATGGACGATGATCCTGAAATTATCTTCTGCATGGGGCATCCAGGCTTCGGCCACCGCTTTGCGCTCTTCAGTGTCCATCAGCAATCCTTCACCTGAAGATCCGCAAACAAAGACACCTGCTACTCCGGCCTCTTTCAGCCATTTGGCATAACGGGGAATAACAGTCAGATTAAGTGAACCGTCAGAATGGAAGGGTGTAAATACGGCTGCGATCAGCCCTTTAAAATGAGGAATATTCATGTATTCGATATTTTTGTTTTTTTCACAACTTGACCGGATATACTCAGAAAAGGCTTTAAATATAGTTAAATGACATCATTTTATAATGGGTAAATTTCCATATGCCCCCCGTTTTTAACCAAGGGTAAGCTGTTTTGAGCATGCAACTCACTCAGAAAGCATATTCTGATCTTTTAAACTTTTCCATCAAAGGAAACGCGGCAATCCTTATCTTTGGCAAAGCAATGCACAAAATCTTCTGACAAGATTAAACCAGGGATATGAAAAAAGACAAAAAAAGAACATGGAGAATGATCAGGTGTATATCAGGACTATCCTTCCTTTTATTCCTGATATCCCCGGGAATGGGATCAGCACAGGTGAAAATATATGTGAACACTGACCTTGAAGGGATCAGCGGGGTTTATAAGTTCTCCCAGACACGGGAAAAGGATTCCCCTTTAAACATCCGGGCCTGTGAATATTTTATGGGCGATCTATCAGCGGTAATCCGGGGATTAAGGGATGGCGGCGCCACCGAGGTGGTGGTTCTTGACGGTCATGGCAACCAGGCTGTTGTCCCTCACCTGATGGAACCCGGAGCCAGGTATATTACCGGAATCCCCAGGCCGGGTGCAGGAAATCTGTCGATCCTCGACAGCACCTTTGCGGGAATGGTAATGGTGGGATTTCATGCCATGATGGGAACACCGGATGGAGTTCTGAACCATACCCAGAATTCAAGGTCAGAGAACCGGTACTGGTATAACGGGGTAGAATCCGGCGAACTGGCTCAGAATGCCGCCATTGCTGGCTACTACGGTGTCCCTGTGATTATGGTC
>CAYWTT010000037.1:0-6285 GCA_964461245.1 uncultured Prolixibacteraceae bacterium
ATATTCCCATCCGAAATGATCAGGTGATCGTCACTGCACAGTGCATGATTGGAATGGCTTACCAGGGTCAGGCTTCCCGAACCCTGCATCTCGATCTGTCCTTCACTGAACAGGGTAGCCTTTTGATCCTCATTCCCCGATGCATAGGCAATCCCGTCTGTCAGGAAGTTTGAAGTGCCGGCTTCCAGGGTGAGCGTACATTTCTTTTCCGACTGAATATTAATGGCCGGACCATCGCTGTGGGTAATGGTTACCCCGTTCAGGGAGAGGTTGAAACGGTAACTGCTGTATACTTTGAACATCCCGTTGGTGGTGGTTCCGCTTAATACACATTTGAATTCACGATCGGACAGCGAAGAATTGATGGTCACCTCAGCACCATTCACACTGACAGCAACTCCTTCAAAAGCAAGCGGATTGACTACTGAAACAGAAGCCCCGTTGTAGGTTACATAGACCGTGGAAAGATTATCTCCGAAAGAGAGACTGTCGATCTCCGACACCGCAAACTGGGTGACGTTTCCGTTTATCCTGAAATTAGCGATGGTCCCGTTCCCGGTGAAACAGATGCTGTCCACTTTGGAAATCATCGCACCCAGGGTGATTTTATCCGTTTTGTGGATAAATATCTTCTCCTGTGCCCGGCCGGAAATCCCTGACAGCAAACCCAGAAACAATACAATAAGGCATCTTTTCATAATTTGACGAATTTTAAAGTCTGGGTCCCTGTTTTAAGCAAATAGAGCCCTCTGGTAAACCGGCTTATATCGATCACATTATGATAGGAAGAAACTTCAGTCTGAAACATCACTGCACCGTCGATCCGGTAAAGCGTAATCACACTGATACCCTGGGGCAGGTTACACAGCCGGATGGAACTTCCGGCAGGATTCGGATAAAGTGAGATACCTGCTCCGGAAGCCATTTCAGAAACCAAACCAGCGTCTGTTGTCCCGTTGGAGAAATAGAGTTTACTGACAGATGAAAGGCTGTATATTTGAGATGTTCCTCCCGTGTACTTCACAACAAGATTTCCACTGTCAAAACTCAAACTTTGAATGACATTCAGATTTTGGGCAGTTTCAGCCCCGTCCCTGGTTTTGACAACCAGAGCCTGAGCAGAGACTTCCGTCACTCCAATTCCGGTGGAAATCCACAGAAACAGCAAAATAAATCTCTTTCTCATGACCAATCAGATAAACGGTTAGTTCCGCACACATTCCAGGAAAAATGTGCAAAAAATCATGAGGTAAAAATAAGCCTATTAAGTTCAAATGGTATGCTATTCGTCCCTACTTTCCTGTATTATGCCCATCGGTGAAAGAGGGATCCGTTTCTGAGGATTTTTTTCTCTCAATAAACTGTGACGGTTCCCGTACATGAAATAAAAAACAAGACCGATGGCCAACCAAATTAAGAACCGTAACCAGTTGGTAATTCCCAGTTCTGAAATAAGGTAAAGGTTGGTAAGCAGCCCGAGAACAGGAATCAGGGACAGCTTTTTTTGCAGGGCTTTGAAAACCACCACCATCGAAATCAGAAGGAATCCCAGGAAGGGAATTTTATGTTTGAAAATATCCCATGAAACAAGATTAGGATCCCCCGGCCGGGATAAGTTCATAAAACCGGATGCTCCGTCAGGGTTCAGATAAAAGATGAGAAAAAGCACTCCTGACACAATGGGAGGCAGGAAATAGCGGCTGTTATAGTAGGGAACCCTGAATCCCCTGTTTTCACTCTTTTCATCCTTTTCAAGCAGCAAAATCCCCCCGCATACCAGAATGAATGCCATCAGGGTACCGATGCTGGTAAGGTCGGTAACCTCGGTCAGGTTGGTGAAGAGGGTGGGAAATGCCACCAGAATCCCGGTAATGATGGTGGAGAAGGCAGGTGTTTTATATTTCCTGTGCACTTTCGAAAACCGGGGTGGTAACAATCCGTCGCGGCTCATACTCATCCATATCCGGGGCTGCCCTACCTGAAAAACCAGCAGCACACTGGCCATGGCAATGATGGCTCCAATGGCGACCACGCCCGAAATCCAGTTCAGGTTCACCTTCTGAAAGACAAAGGCGAGGGGGTCGCCTACTCCCAGTTCCGTATAACTGACCATTCCTGTAAGAATGAGACTGACCGCAACGTACAAGAAGGTGCATATCACCAATGAAAAGATCATTGCCCGGGGAAGATCCCGTTGCGGATTGCGGCACTCTTCAGCGGTGGTGGAAATGGCATCGAAACCGATATAGGCAAAGAATACCCCTGAAACTCCTTTCAACACTCCTGCCAGGCCGTTCGGGGCAAAAGGCGACCAGTTTTCCGGCTTAACATAAAACGAACCCAGAAGGATAACAAAAAACAGGAGGATCAGTTTCAGCACCACCATCAAATTACCGGCCACTTTGGTTTCATAAATGCCCACATACACCAGGATGGTGATCAGCACCACGATGGTAAAGGCAGGAATATCGGCTATAAGATGCAGTCCGAACAGATGGGGAGCATGCTGCCAGGCAAGGTATGATTCCTTTAAAACGGAAGAAAGCGAATTGAAACCGGTGCCGTTGGCCAAAATGGAGGATGCTTCGTGGAATCCCCTGGAGGCAGTCAGATAATCGGTGGTCAGGAATTCCGGAATGTGGAGTCCGAATCCTGTCATCATTCCCGAAAAATAATCAGACCAGGAGATGGCCACCGCAATATTCCCCACTGCATATTCCATGATCAGGTCCCACCCGATAATCCAGGCGATCAGTTCACCAAAACTGGCATATGCATAGGTATACGCACTGCCGCTGATTGGGATCCGGGAAGCAAATTCAGCATAGCAGAGGGCAGAAAAGCCACAGGCCACGGCAATAAAGACAAATAACAGGGAGACAGCAGCTCCTCCCTGCACAGCAGCCGTTCCGATGGTGCCGAAAATTCCCGCGCCCACGATGGCGGCAATCCCCAATGCGGTAAGATCCCTGACATTCAGGTCTTTTTTCAGATGAGCCTCCACACCGGACTCATCCGCCTGCGTCAGAATATGGGAAATGGACTTTTTTCTGAAATATTGGCCTGACATCATTCCCGTTCAATGGAGGTCAAAACTACAATTTTGCCTGAATAATATGGAAATTCCGGATGAAATAATCAGGATAACCACCCGGAACAAACCCGGTAACTGTTGCAGAAGGGCAAAAAGACCTGTAAAAGAGAGGGAGGTTGTTCCTGGGAACACCCAAACATGCTAAATTTGAATTTCAGATGGATATGAAAATGGAGACATGGGTACAGGTCCGGAAAATTATCCATATTGACATGGATGCTTTCTTTGCCTCCGTGGAACAAAGGGACTATCCGGAGTTACGAGGAAAACCGGTTGCCGTGGGAGGATCCGGGGAACGAAGCGTAGTGGCTGCTGCCAGTTATGAAGCACGGCGCTACGGAGTCCGTTCCGCATTGGCCGCCAAGGTGGCCAAACGGATGTGCCCTGACCTGATCTTTGTCCCTCCCAGGTTTCAGGTGTATGCGTCTGTCTCCCGTCAAATCAGACAAATCTTCGGGGAATACACTCCTTTGGTGGAACCGCTTTCCCTGGACGAGGCCTATCTGGATGTCACCTTTGCCCGGAAGGGTAAGCCCTCAGCCACCCTTATCGCGGCTGAAATCAGGCGGCGGATAAAAGAAGAAACCGGACTGACCTCATCTGCAGGGGTATCGTTCAATAAATTTCTTGCCAAAATGGCTTCTGAAGTCAATAAACCCGACGGGATGTTTGTCATCACCCCCGACCAGGCCTCCGACTTCATCGACAACCTGGAAATAAAAAAATTCTACGGAATTGGAAAGGTCTCAGCACGGAAACTGAATGAAATAGGGATCTGGTTCGGGCGAGACCTGAAACTGCTGGAAAGAACGGAATTGGTAAAGATGTTCGGTAAAACGGGGAATTTCTATTACGATATTGTCCGTGGAATCGACAACCGCCCGGTGGAAGAAAGTCAGGAAAGAAAATCACTGGGAGCGGAAGATACCTTTGCGCACGATCTCTATTCCCTGGAAGAAATGCGGCCACCTTTGGAAGAACTTGCCAACCGGGTGTGGAAACAAATCGGAAAAGCAGGACTCAAAGGAAAAACAGTGACCCTGAAAATCAAATACGGCGATTTTGTCCAACACACCCGGAGTAAAACCTCTTCCGACTATATCCTGAACGGATCAGAATTCCTCGAGATGGGATGGAATCTTCTCCGGGGAGAAGAGCCATTCCGTACGGGCATCCGGTTGCTGGGGCTGACATTGTCCCACTTTTACCATCCTGGAACAGGACCGGTGCAACTGGTAATTGAGTTCTGAGCAGCTTGATTCGCAATTCTGTTCATCCCGGAATATCATCCGACAAACCGGGGATGATCCCTTTCACAATGTACAATGGGCGTATATGTTTCTGAAATGAACTATAATTGATAACAAACCAAATCCCCGCACCAAAGGTTAAAATCCCGCATATAAGCAAAGCCTCCCAAATTCCTGTCCTGCTGGCGAGGGTGCCTGCCAGGAGACTCCCGATTGGCGCAGTTCCCATCAGTGCCATGGCATAGAAACTCATCACCCGTCCCCGTTTATCCTCGTCGGCTATGGTCTGCAACAACGTGTTAATGGATGACAGGGTGAGAACCATGGATACACCACACATGAACAGCATAACCAGGGAAATTGAAAAGATGGATGACAGGGATGCCATTGCAGTCGCCAAACCGAGAAGGATGATGCTGAAAGAGATGATTTTGGTCAACCCCAGCACACTTTTGCGCGATGCCATAAAAAGAGCAGCTGACATGGCGCCGGCACCCAGGGCTGACATCAGGAAACCAAGTGTATCGGAATTTCCATGCAGAATCTCCTTGGCATAAGCAGGCAGGAGTACAACAAATGACACGCCGAACAGGCTCAATATGGCCAGTAAAATAATCAGCATCCGGATAGGTTCAGTATGAAAGGTATACCGGAATCCCTCCGTGTAACTCTCCCTGAATCTGACAGCCTGGCCATTTGCAGGCTTTGAGGGGATCCTGATCATAAACAGGGCTCCAATGACAGCCACAAAACTGAAGGTATTCAGCAGGAAACAAATCCCTTCTCCCACTGCGGCAATGGTGATTCCGGCAATAGCCGGACCGATCAGTCTGGCTCCGTTAAAAATGGCTGAATTCAGGGCGATGGCATTGCCCAGATCCCTGGGATCGTCGATCAACTCGATCACCAGGGACTGGCGGGCAGGAGCATCCAACGCAGAGAAAATGCCGAAAAGTATACTAAGAAGGACAATATGCCATACTTCGATCAGGTTCAGCAAAACCAGCAGGGTCATGATCAACGCCTGCAACATAAAGCCCACCTGGGCAAAAGTCATGATCTTCAACCGGCTGTACCGGTCAGTGAGTACACCCGTAAAAGGAGACAGCACAAAAGTGGGAATCTGACTGGTAAACCCGATGAGCCCGAGCAGGAATACCGATCCTGTAAGCCGGTACACCAACCAGCTCAGTGCTATGTTTTGCATCCATGTGCCGATCAGCGAAATACCCTGACCTGCGAAATATATCCGGTAATTCCGTGAATAAAGCGAGGAGAATATATTTTTAAATGCAGAATGAATCAAGAAACGTGTAGATTTTGAACCATGATTTTAAAGTTGTTCCTTCGGTACAATCCTTCATGCCACTCCTTGGAATCCACGGAAATCCCCTGCACTTCTGAGCCCAAACCGTCAGGAATATGGACAGGATAAGAACTCCTGGGAAAAGTCACGCCGGAGGAACGATCTATACCGACGGCAGTTCCCATGGTTTCCGATAATGTGCCTGGACCAGAAAGTCGGCCTTTTTGTCATTGATAAACTGTTGCTTTTCGTGATCCCAGAAAACCTTCCTTCCCAGCCTGTAAGAGATATTTCCCAGGTGGGCGATCCGGGCTATGTGGGCGCCTGTTTCAATATCACAGGCCGGTTTTTCCCTGGTTTTGATACAGTCCAGGAAATTCGCCACATGCAGTTCCAATCCTTTGCCTGTGGTTTTCTGGCCGGGCACTTCCCCGAAGTCCTTTTTGGCACTTACACTGGTTGTTTCGGGAATGACCTCCCATCCTGAACGGTCGACCACCAGGGTGGCAAATTCACCGATAAAAGCCACGCCGTGTCCTCTGCCGTAGTTGGCTCCGTAAATCCCGATGGTATGGTCCCAAAACAGGCCAAAATCTCCGAAATCATATAAGGTCATCAGGGTATCGGGTGTCTCC
>CAYWTT010000037.1:6295-15420 GCA_964461245.1 uncultured Prolixibacteraceae bacterium
CATGGCATCGTCAGGATAGGCATATTTACCCCCGGTGGCCATCACCGAGCTGGGAACATACTGATTCATACCGAACAGGGCATAGTCAAGGAGATGAACGCCCCAGTCGGTCATCAAACCTCCTGCATAATCCCAGAACCAGCGGAAGGTAAAGTGAAAGCGGTTTCTGTTGAAAGGCCGTTTGGGAGCTGGTCCCAGCCACATATCATAATCCACTCCTGCCGGTACAGGTTCATCAGGAAGCACCGGAATTGAACCTTTCCACCCCACATAAGACCATGCCCTGACCGAACGGACCCGTCCCAGTTTCCCGCCGTGAACATATTCCACGGCACTTTTCCAGTGGGGATCGCTCCTTTGCCATTGCCCGACCTGCACCACCCGGTTGTACCGCCTGGCTGCATTGACCATGATATTGCATTCCTGGATGGTGTTGGCCAGCGGTTTTTCACAGTACACATCCTTGCCTGCCTGGCATGCATATACCATGGGTAAACAATGCCAGTGGTCAGGAGTTGCCACAATCACCGCATCGATATCCCTTTGCTCCAACAGTTTCCTGAAATCTCCGTATAATGAAGGCCTTGCACCGGTTAACTTTTCCACATCGGAAGCCCTTTCATTCAATACATTCTGGTCTACATCACACAGCGCCGCACAAACCACGCCCGGTTGTTTCAGAAAAGCTTTCAGATTACTCCATCCCTGCCCTTTACACCCGATCAGTCCGACGATGATCTGATCGTTTGCTGACACCGGCCCCGCATTCAGAATGGTGGGAAATGCAGCAAATCCGGCGGTAGCCAGGGTTGCTGTCTTTAAAAATGTCCTCCTGTCGTTCATGGTATTTGATTTTATAGATTCATTCAGATCTTTCAGAATTGCACAGGTTGAGTTACCAAAATTACAAAAAAACTCTACTTTTATGGATACTAAATTTAAGATAAGATGAATCCTACACCGGTTTTGGCCCGCAGTCACTGGAAACATATAAAGGAAAGCCAGTTTGAAGTGGCGGTGCTTCCATGGGGCGCTACCGAAGCCCATAACTACCATTTACCTTACGGAACCGACATTTTTGAGGCCGAAGCCATTGCCGCAGAATCCTCTGCCCTGGCCCGGGAACAGGGAGCTAAAATCATCGTGCTGCCCTCCATCCCTTTCGGAGTGAACACTGGCCAGCATGACATCAAACTGGATATTAACCTTAATCCAAGTACCCAGATGAAGATTCTGGAGGATATAATCTCAGGTCTCAGCCGTCATAAAATATATAAACTGATCATTTTCAACAGTCATGGAGGCAATGATTTCAAACAAATGCTGAGGGAACTGGGACTGAAATTTCCTGAAATGTGGCTTTTTCAGGCCAATTTTTATCAGATCAGGCTTCCTGAAAGGATTTTCGATGAACCGGATGACCACGCAGGGGAGATGGAAACCAGCCTGATGCTGTATCTGTTTCCGGAGTTGGTATTACCCCTGGAAGAAGCCGGTGACGGAACATCCAAAAAGATCAGGATCAAAGCGTTGGATGAAAAGTGGGGATGGGCCGAACGGGAGTGGAGTAAAACCACCAGGGATACCGGCGTGGGAAATCCTAAAAAAGCCACCCGCGAAAAAGGAGAGAAGTATTTCAGGTATGTGACCAGAGAAGTGGCCGGCTTGTTTGTAGAAGTCAGCCGCATGAGCAGGGAAGAAGCCTATGAATAACCACCCCGGGTAAATAAATCGCTTCAGCAAATAAACGGGATAAATTTACGTTTCATTTTCAGTTTCCCTTCTGAAAACAGGGATTGTTTTCAGGTCTAAAACGAAATAAGTCTGTTTATGCCACGGTTATTCATATTGCCTGCATTCATCCTGTCAGTGATTTTTCAGGGGAAGGCTCTTCCCCCGGTTTCAGGGAACAACTGGAACATGGTGGCGCTCAATACAGCGGCTAAAGTCACCTACCTGACAGACAATGAAAAAAATGTCATTTTGGAAATCAACAAATTGCGTTCCGATCCTTCGTCCTATGCCCATGAATATCTCGAACCGCTTCTCACCCTGTATAAAGGGAATAAGCTGTGCTTACCCGGAGATACTCCCATCAACACCAAAGAAGGAATCGTTGCTTTGAGGGATGCTATCCAATATCTGAGGAAATCCGCTCCTGTGCTGCCGCTCATGCCTGATGTCAGGCTGACCCGTGCTTCCCGGGACCACCAGAAAGATCAGACCTTCACGGGGAATACCGGCCATGTGGGGGGTGACGGGTCCGATGTACAGAAAAGGATTCACCGGTACGGTACCATTTCAAAGGCCGTGGGAGAGAATATTTTCTACGGCGATCCCGATGCACGTTCGGTTGTGCTACACCTGGTGATCGACGATGGGGTAGCCAGTCGCGGGCACCGCAAAAACCTGCTGAACGAAAATTTCAGACTGATTGGGGTTGCCATGGGAAAACACCCTGTCTGGAGGAATGTATGCGTGATGGATTTTGCCTATGGTTTCAGCAATGAACCCGTTTCAGCCAAAACTGAATAACGGAAGCCTGAAACCGGCTCTCTTTCAGCGCTCGGCCCCAGGCTTCGAACCTTTCAAACTAAACACCATTCAGGGGGCATCTTCTGTATAATCCGATATTAAAAGGGTTTGCTATTCGGTTTCATTGTTCTCCCGGTTTTTACCGTCCAGCATCATCAGGGAATTGACCACTATTTCAGTCACATAATGGGTCTCTCCGTTCTTGTCGTTGTAAGAACGATTGGTTAGCTTGCCTTCAATGGCTACCTCCGATCCTTTGTGAAGATATTTTTCCGCAATACCGGCCGTTTGTCCGTAAGCTAAAAGCTTATGCCACGTAGTCTCCGACCTGCGGTTGCCCGCATTGTCCACATAGGTTTCATTGGTTGCCACTGAGAAGTTGGCAACCTTTCGGCCACTTTCAAGCTGTCTTACTTTCGGGACGTCGCCCAGGTGACCGATAAGCCTGACACTGTTTTTCAAAGCGTTCATACGGTGAAATTTAAGTTATTACATGAAAATTGGATGAAACAAAATTACCACAGGAATGCTGGCTTATCCGGTTGATAAGTATTTGTATCCGTTTACTATCGGATATAAGTATTTGTAAACACTTACAAACGGATATAATGCTGTCGAACAATAATTTGCAATTATTTACCAAACAGAAACTCTCCTGCAATTTAACCTTCTCCGGATTCTTTCCATACCCCGGAGAATGGGAAGACAGGTCATTACATTAAGAAAGTGTTATAATCCCCGGAAATCAGCTCCCAAAAATCAACATTTCTCTTCCCATTTTGTATTTTTGTTTTCAGTTTGTAAATTTTTAGTTACTTTTTCTTTCAATTATTCACTTTGTAATAGATAATGAAGAAAAAAGATTGAAATGATTTGAATTTTTGTCAAAACGTTGTAAATAGTAGAGACAGGAAAATGAACAGTTACTCGTTACCGGAAGCACAGGGTATGTATAACCCTGCCAATGAGCATGACAATTGCGGGATTGGTTTTGTGGCCCATATCAAGGGGCTTCCTTCCCATGAGATAATAGAGCGCGGTCTGGATGTGCTTTTGAACATGGATCACCGGGGAGCTACCAGCGCTGACAATTCCACCGGCGACGGAGCCGGGTTGCTGATGCAGATTCCCCATGAATTCATCACCCAGGTTCTGAAAATGAACGTTGGTACCCCAGGAAGGTATGGTACCGGCTTGATTTTTCTGCCGCAGATTGAACAGGAAGCCGACTTGTGCATGGAACTCCTTTTCAGAAACATCAGGGAAGAAGGCCTTGAATTGGTGGGATACCGGGATGTACCCGTCGATCATTCGGCACCCGGCGAAATTGCAAGAACCACTGAACCTGTGATCAAGCAGGTTTTTGTCAGGGGTTATCTGGAGCAGGATGCCCTCGAAAGAAAGCTGTTTGTCATCCGTAAACTGACAGAACATGCCATCCGTAATTCCAACCTGACCCAAAAAGGTTATTTCTATCAGCCCAGTTTTTCCAGCAAGATACTGGTATACAAGGGGATGTTCACTCCGCGCCAGTTGATCAATTACTACACCGACCTGAAGGATGAAAGGTTGAAAAGCGCCATTGCGCTGGTTCATTCCCGTTTCAGCACCAATACCTTTCCGACGTGGGATCTGGCACAGCCCTTCAGGGTTATTGCTCACAACGGGGAGATCAATACGATCAGGGGGAACAGGTTATGGATGCATGCCCGGGAAGCCCTTCTGAAATCTGACTTTTTCGGTAGCGACCTGAAAAAACTGCTTCCCATTATTGAACCGGGAAAATCGGATTCAGCGTCATTTGACAATACCCTGGAATTTCTTCATCTGGCCGGAAGATCACTCCCCCATGTGCTTTGCATGATGATCCCTGAATCATTCAACGAAAAAAATCCGATTCCCGAGAGTCTTAAAGCTTTTTATGAATATCATTCCACCATCATGGAACCCTGGGATGGTCCTGCCTCCATGGTTTTCTCCGATGGCCGTTATATCGGCGGAACCCTCGACCGGAACGGACTCCGCCCATCCCGGTATGTCATCACTAAAAATGATCTGATCGTAATGGGATCGGAAGTGGGAGTCCAGACTTTTGAACCATCCGAGATCAGAGAAAAAGGGAGGTTGCGCCCGGGGAAATTACTGTTGGTTGACACCCAGTTGGGCATCATCATTCCCGATTCTGAGGTCAAGGATCAGCTGAGCCGCCACAGTCCGTATGAAATGTGGCTGAAGAACAACCGGCTTCAGATGAACGCCATCAAAGTCAAAAAAAGGATACCATACCGGATCGAGAATTTTGAGATGTACTCCCGGGTTTTCGGGTATTCAAAGGAAGATCTGTACGACATTATTCAACCTATGGCCCTGACGGCCTCTGAGCCGACCAACTCCATGGGAAACGATACCCCCCTGGCCCTGTTTTCAGAAAAGCCCAAACGCTTTTTTGATTACTTCAAGCAGGTTTTTGCCCAGGTCACCAACCCTCCCATCGATTCCATCCGTGAAGGACTGGTGATGTCGCTGACCAATTATATCGGAGGGTTCAATTCCAATATGCTGGTTGAAACACCGGAACACTGCCGTCTAATCAAATTCGAAAGCCCGATCATCATCAACACCGATCTGGGTAAGATCATCGACATGGAGGATGAAATGTTCTCTCACCAGGTCATTCCCATGGTTTTCAGGGTAAAAGAGGGGTTCAACGGATTTTTTGAAGCTTTTAACAACCTGTTGATAGAAGCGGAAAAGGCCGTAGATGAGAAAAAGAACTACATAATCCTTTCCGACAGGAATGTATCGGAAGAATATGCCCCGATTCCCTCACTCCTGGCAGTGGCTGCTGTCCATCACCACCTGATCGATAAAAGGAAGCGCATGCAGGTAGGGATCATTGTGGAGACAGGGGAAGCAAGGGAGGTGAACCACTATGCCCTTCTGCTGGGTTATGGTGCCAGTGTGATCAATCCTTACCTGGCACTGGGAGCCCTCGATTACCTGGTCAACGAGGGGAAAATCGGACTGGAATATAAGGAAGCCCGCAAGAACTATATCAAGTCGATCGACAAAGGACTATTGAAAATCTTTTCGAAAATGGGTATTTCTACCCTCCGCAGTTTTCACGGATCACAGGTATTTGAAGCAGTGGGGGTAAACAGGGAGCTGATTGACCAGTACTTTACCGGCACCTCCTCCAGGATCAGCGGAATTGGTCTGGAAGAGATTTTCCGCGAAACGATGATGTTCCATGAAGCCGCCTTTAAAAAAGAGGCCACGGAAGTGCCTTACCGCTATGAAAGCAGCGGGAACAACTCATTCAGAAAATATGGAGAACACCATGCATGGAATCCAGAAACCATCGGATTGCTACAATGGTCAACCCGTACCAACGATTACCGCAAATTCAAGGAGTTCAGCAGCCTGGTCGACAAGGAGAATGCAAAACCCTCCTTTATTCGTGGCTGTTTCAATCTGAAGAAAAATCCGGTATCCATAGACCAGGTCGAGCCCGAAGAAACCATTATGCACCGTTTTGTGACGGGTGCCATGTCGTATGGATCGATCAGCAAAGAGGCACACGAGGCACTGGCCATAGCCATGAATACCATCGGAGGTCGCAGCAATACCGGGGAAGGAGGGGAAGATCCTGCCCGTTTCAACACCATTAAGCAGAGCTCCATCAAGCAGGTGGCATCCGGCCGGTTCGGTGTGACCAACAACTACCTGACTCATGCCTCCGAATTGCAGATTAAAATAGCGCAGGGGGCAAAACCGGGCGAGGGAGGTCAGTTGCCCGGATACAAAGTCAACGAGATCATAGCTAAAACCAGAAATTCCACCCCGGGAATCACACTGATATCCCCTCCGCCGCATCATGACATTTATTCTATCGAAGACCTTGCCCAGCTTATTTACGACCTGAAATCGACCAATCCCGGGGCAAAGGTATCGGTTAAGCTGGTTGCTGAAGACGGAGTGGGAACCATAGCCGCGGGAGTAGCCAAAGCATACGCCGACCTGATCACCATTTCGGGAGGCGAAGGGGGTACCGGAGCCAGTCCGCTCAGTTCAATCAAACATGCTGGGCTTCCGGCTGAATTCGGCATTGCGGAAGCACAGCAAACCCTTGTGCTGAACAACCTCCGCGGAAGGGTGAAATTACAGGTCGATGGACAGTTGAAAACCGGTCGCGATATTGTGATCATGGGCTGTCTGGGAGCGGAAGAGTTCGGTTTTTCTACCGCTGCCCTGATTGTGCTGGGTTGTGTGATGATGCGGAAATGCCATCTCAACACCTGTCCTGCAGGAATTGCCACACAAAATGAGGAACTTCGTAAAAGGTTTATCGGACGTTCGGAATATGTGATCAACTATTTCCGGTTTGTAGCCCGGGAAATCAGAGAGTACCTCGCCGAAATGGGATTCACCCGTTTCGACGACATTGTGGGACGCACCGATCTGCTTGAGGTTAATCCTGCGATCAACAATTGGAAAATGAAAAAAGCCGACCTTTCCTCCATTCTTTTTATGCCCGGACAACCCGGGAAACAGGAGTTAAGAAGTTCAGGATCAGAGCTGAAGAAGATTGAAGAACATCTCGATTTCCGCCTGATCAAGGAGGCATCAAAAGCCATCAAGGCGAAAGATAAAGTCTGGATTTCGCGGACGCTGAAAAACACGGACCGCGCAATCGGGGCCATGCTGTCGGGTGAAATTTCCAAACGTTATGGTGAAGCCGGCCTTCCGGAGGATACCATTCATTGTACCTTTTACGGAACTGCGGGGCAAAGTTTCGGGGCCTTTGTGGTAAAAGGGGTAACATTCCGGCTGGAAGGAGATGCCAACGACTATTTCGGCAAAGGGCTTTCCGGAGGAAAACTGATTGTGGTTCCGCCGGCAGGCTCCACTTTCAGACCGGAAGAGAACATCATCATCGGGAACACCTCACTTTACGGGGCCACCAGCGGAGAGGCCTATATCAGGGGAGTGGCCGGGGAACGTTTTTGTGTGCGAAACTCCGGGGCCCGGGCAGTAATTGAAGGCACAGGAGACCATTGCTGCGAATATATGACCGGAGGCCGTACCGTAGTGCTCGGAAAAACAGGCCGCAACTTTGCTGCCGGTATGAGCGGCGGAATTGCCTATGTGCTTGACATGGAAGGCAATTTTGATTATTACTGCAACAAGGGACTGGTAGAACTGATGGCCGTTGAAGACCACTGCGATATCCAGGAATTGCAGGAAATGATCAGCAAACATCTGCTGTATACCCAGAGCTCCCTGGCCTCAGAGATCCTAACCAACTGGGACGAGTATCTGCCACGGTTTGTAAAGGTGATTCCGATGGAATACAAAAAAGTACTGGAAGAGATTAAACTGAAAGAGCTGGAAAAGAAGCTCCTTCTCACTGAAGATAATCCTTCCATCCATGAATAATACCAAGGGATGGATGACGGAACAGCGATCTCCGGTTATTCCCGCCAGAAATCAGATATGAATCCGGAAGTAAAACGGCTGTCTCGACCACACCATCTACGGCAACAATTCTATTAAGACAGGATATAGATTTTAACAGGAAACAAAAATGGGAGATCCAAAAGGTTTTATGACCGTTACCCGCAAATTCAGCGGGTACCGTCCGGTAAATGAGCGAATTCTGGATTATGGGGAGGTTGAACAGACGCTGAATGAACAGGATCGCAGGTTGCAGGCTTCCCGCTGTATGGATTGCGGTGTTCCATTCTGCCACTGGGCATGCCCGCTGGGCAGCAAAATGCCCGAATGGCAGGACGCGCTCTTCCGAGGAAATTATGCGGAAGCCTATGCGATTCTGCAATCCTCCAATAGTTTCCCGGAAATAACAGGACGGATTTGCCCGGCACTTTGTGAAAAATCGTGTGTGCTGGCGATCCATGAAGAGGCACTTACCATCCGCGAAAATGAATGCGCAACGGTGGAGACCGCTTTTAACCTGGGGCTGATTAAAGCTAACCCTCCAAAAAGAAGGAGCGGAAAAAAAGTGGCGGTCATCGGATCGGGACCAGCCGGTCTGTCTGCTGCCGACATGCTGAATAAAGCAGGACATACGGTGACCGTATTCGAAAAAAATGACGCCATTGGAGGATTGTTGCGATATGGAATTCCCGATTTCAAACTGGTCAAAAATGTGATCGACCGCCGGATATCCCTTTTTGCAGAAGAAGGAATTCTTTTCAGGACGGGAATAGCGGTAGGCAAAGACCTGCCGGCGGAGGAGCTGCAGGGCAGTTTTGATGCCGTACTTCTGGCCATGGGAGCAGAAACTCCGCGTGATCTGGAGGTGGAAGGCAGGGATCTCAATGGAATCTACTTTGCCCTGGACTATTTGACTCAACAGAATAAAGTGATCGCCGGACAAACCATACCGGAAAAAGAAAAAATCCATGCCAAGGGAAAGAAGGTGCTGGTCATTGGGGGTGGCGACACCGGATCAGATTGTGTGGGAACCGCTATCCGCCAGAAAGCGGATAAAGTGATCCAGATCGAAATATTGCCGAAACCTCCGGAAAAAAGGGAGGAGGGAAATCCCTGGCCTTATTGGCCTAACA
>CAYWTT010000038.1:0-15413 GCA_964461245.1 uncultured Prolixibacteraceae bacterium
GGTCGGGGCAGTAACCAGCCAGCCGTGGATGGGCTCCTTTACCAGCATGTCGAGAAAAAACTGCGCTGATCCCTTCAGCACGGGGTAGATTTCCCGTAAATAGGCTGTATCCCGGTTGTAGTCGTAGTGTTCCCACAGGTGGGCGCACAACCAGGCTCCGCCGGTATTGGTGGCGCCCCATGAAGGGTGCTCGCCGGGGGCTGTAAAACCCCATATGTTGGTCATCATATGGGCTACCCAGCCTTGGGCATTGTAAAACACCCGGGCCGTTTTTTCTCCGGGTGTAACCAGCCTTTGGGTGAGTTTGATCAGGGGCTGGTGCATTTCAGGCAGGTTGGTGATCTCTGCCGGCCAGTGATTCATCTGCACATTGATATTCAGGTGATAATCGCCGTTCCAGGGGGTCTGGATGGTCTTTGACCACAAACCCTGAAGGTTGGGAGGCAGCACCTGGGCATGGGCACTGCTGATCAGCAGGTAACGGCCATACTGGAAATAGAGATCGACCAACCCGTTGTCGTCAGAATCCTGGGCAAATGCCACCAACCTTTCTGGAGTGGTAAGCTTTTCCCGTTCAGGATTGAGCGGAAGATTCAGGGCAACCCGGTTAAAGTATTTCTGATATTCAGCAATGTGCGTTTTTTTCAGCACACTGAATTTTTTCAGGGAGGCTTTTTCAAGATCACGGTATACTGTGGATGGGAAGTCGGGATTTTTATAATCGGTACCCGTTGAAACATAAATCAATACTTCACTGGCATTCCGGATTCTCAACCGGGTCCCTTCGGCAGCAGTTGTGCCCCCTTTGGCATTGGCTGAAACCAGTGCCTGAAATCGCATTCCCTTCCCGTCGGTACCATTTTCCAACTGTCCGGCCATCTTCAATATTTTCCCTTCAGTGGTGGTTACGGATTTCTCGGGCCGGTCCATTTCGATGGTCAGGTTAATGACTCCTTTCCGGGAAGCTTTCAGCCGGATGATTCCCACCTTGTCGGTGAAACTCACAAAATACTCCCGGGAATAGGTTGTTCCGTTCAAAGTAAAAACCGTGCCGGCAACCGCATCATCGAGACTGAGCTGGCGGTAATAGTTTTCAGTTTTGGACAGTGAATCGAGATCAAAATTAAGATGCAGATTCCCCAGCATTTCATAACTGCCGTAAGGGACCCCGGCTCCCCGGCCGTGCCCGGAACCGGCTCCTTTGCAAACGAAGGTTTTATATACCAGTTCCTGGGCCTTGTCATTCTTCCCTTCAAAGAGCAGTTTCTGGATTTCAGGCAGGTATTTTGCCGCATCGGGATTGTCGGGATCCTGCACCCCTCCCGACCAGAGGGTGATGTCGTTGAGGACGATGGTCTCCCTGGTGATATTCCCGTCGGGCATCATGCCTGTTTTCCCGTTTCCCAGAGGGAGGGCCGCTTCCCAGATTCTGGCCGGCTCACTGAACCAGATGCGGTGCTTAGCCGGAACAACATCCCCGATCCGACGGCAACCCAATAAACCCAGGTGAAAAACAATAAGAAGCGATAGAAAAGATGCCTTAAGTATCTTCATGTTTTTGAATTTTTTTGTGTACCCTTATTCATTTTTTCTATTCCAGTTTTTAAATCGCTGCAAATAGTCATTTTGGAACTATCCAAGTATTGATCAGAGGATAAATGTACAATAAATTGGAATCAACGCATTTGGCAATTAGCTCAATTTCCCAAAGGAGAGGTGCATTTTTTCAATAGGGGGGATTAATAATCATCGTCATTGTAAGGAGGAGGAACGACAGCTTATCCCGGAGAATTCCGGGAACTGAAGCAATCTCCTGCCTGTAAGGAGCTGTTTTTCATTATCCGGTCCTGTGATCCGGAAAATATTCCTGATGCGATCATCCCGGATCACTTTGATAGTTTGATTTCTTTAATAATTAGCAGACATCTGTAATTGAAAAACGGAAGCAAAACTGAAATTCTGAACTTCCATCCGGTTATGTGGCTGAAAGGAAACAGGATAGTCCTGATTAAGGGTTTTACCCATTTTATATTGCTTTTTACCCAGAAATAACCGTTAAGTAAATTAAAAAAGCATATTTTAGGATTCTGAATTTGTAGAATTTGAAAAAGCTCTTCCCTGTTATTTTATTGATGGTGGGATTATTGGCGGGAACCGCGTTCCAGGGCCTGGGTGATGATTCCAAATGCCGCCGTTCCACCGAAGGGAAGGAGTTCTGGTTTGGATTCATGCAGGGAAGAAGGATTTCAAACAATCACTTCGTCGAAATCACGGTCACTTCCCAACAGAATGCCAGCTTTTCGATTTCCATCGGAAACAACCTGTTTAACAGTTATCAGATTGGGGCAAACAGCCCGCTTCAGATCCGGATTCCATACACCCTGGTTGAACCCACCGTATCGGAAACCATCCTGAAAATGGGGATACACCTGGTGTCCGATACCCCGGTAAATGTGTACGCTTATAACCATGATGATTCTTCCTCCGATATTGCCGTCATGTATCCGGTTGAATCGTTGGGTACGGAGTATTATGCCATGTGTTACACTCCCCATGTATATGCTTCCAATACGGATCATGGCCGTAACAGCGAATTTGTGGTGGTGGCTTCCCAGGACAATACCCAGGTCACCATCAAACCCAGTGTGACCTCCGACGGGTCTCATGCGGCCAATGTACCCTATTCTGTTACGCTGAATACGGGTGATTTATACCAGGTTCAGGCATTGAGCGGGGATCTGACAGGCAGTTATATCACTTCCGATAAACCGGTGGCGGTTTATGCCGGTTCTCTCAGCACCACCATCCCCTTGTCGGCCACCAACGGGTGGGACCATTTGTACGAACAGATGCCGCCGGTTAAAACCTGGGGCAGAGAGTACTATACCGTACCCCTTCAAACCCGGAGCAAGGATTATTTCCGGATTCTGGCCTCACAGGACAGCACCACTGTTTTTATCGGAACCGGGAAACAGATCCTCAATAAGGGAAAATATTATGAATTCACTTTGAACACAGCTACCCGGATCTATTCCGACAAGCCCATCCTGATCTGCCAGTACAGCCAGTCGAAAAGCAATGACAATGTGACTTACAGCGATGGTTTTATGATCATCCTGAGCCCGGTCAGCCAGGCCAAAAATGACGTGACTTTCGTATCCTATTCTGCCACGAAGATATACAGCTGGTATGTGAATATTGTAGTGCCTGTCTCTGAGATCGGCAATATTGAGCTGGCGGGCAGCATAATCCCTTCCAGTTCCTTCACTCCTTTCAGCAACGGGAAATACGCCTATGCCCAGCTGCCGATCAGCTCCGGGCCTTACCGGCTCAGGGACATCAATCCCGACCGGGGCTTTATCGCTTATGTATACGCATTCGGAGCAAATGAAGGATACGGGTATGGCGTGGGCTTTAACCTGAACCTGGTCCTTGACCTGAGCGACGGACTGAAGACATTGCCCAACCTCAGCGATATAGGAGATTCGATCGTGATTTGCCAGGGAAATTTGCTCAAACTAGATGCAGGCCCCTATTTTGACAAATATTTATGGAGTACAAATGACTCAGTACAGGAAATCTCGGTTTCGACGCAGGGGTTATATAAAATAACTGCTTCCACGATTGATGGGTGCATTCAGGAGGATTCCATTTTCCTGACCGTTGATGATCCGAAAATCGACCTGGGTGAGGATAAATCCGGATGTTCGCCTTATTCGGTCACACTAGATGGAGGAAAGGAATTTGTGGATTTTAACTGGAACACGAGCGACACTACCCGTCAGGTTACAGTCAGCTCCAGCGGCCAGTATTCGGTGGAGGTTCAGGATAAATGGGGCTGCCGGGCAAAGGATGCCATGAATCTGACCGTTTTCCCTGTTCCCGACGTGCAGATTCCCGATTCCCTTCATTATTGCGGGAGCATGACCGGACAAGTCGAAGTGATCCTCTCCGGAACGGATGAGTCTGTGTGGAAACAGGGCAGCTTCAAATGGGAAACCGACCAGCCCGGCAAACTTTCCTTTGCAGAAAGCTCTTTTACCTCCACCCGCTTTAACGTCACTTCCTGGGGTAATTATAAAATATTCTATACCCTGACCACCACTGCCAACTGTCAAGTGAAAGACACCATCGATGTGGGAATGTTCCAGGTGCCCACCTCATCTTTTACATTTACTGACAATCCTGAGGATAAATGCAAGGGATACAGCAGGGAAATTTTGTTTACAGGACAAGCTTCACCCGATGCCTCATTATACTGGGATTACGGCGGATGTCAACTGATTGAGAAAATAGACTGGCAGAGGGCGAGAGTATCAGTGGGAGTCTATAACACTAATCCATTTATTTCCCTTTATGTGGAAGAGAACGGATGCCATAGCGATACCACGAAAAGAGCGATCGGGGCCAATCCCGATTTTACCATGAATACTGTTAAGAGCCGGGGTTGTGATTCGGCCACCATTTATTTCAGCGGGGAGCTGAAGGTTCCCGATGCATTATTGTTTGAATGGGATTTCGGGGATGGTTCACCGCTAAGCAATTTACAGAAACCTTCCCATTTCTATTCCAAAACAGGCAGCTACGATGTGAGTCTGTTGATTACCAATCAGTTGACAGGTTGTAAAACTGGATTCCTGGTCGACGATATGGTCAAGATCTTTCCCACGCCGGTGGCCCGGATGTCGGCCGATCCGGCGGTGTGTTACGGCGATACCATTCCGGTCGTTTACACCCTGAATATGGATTCCTCGCTTTGTTACTGGCAGTTTGAAGGTGCACACCAATACAAAGAGGGCAATGATTCCATTCTTGTGGTGATCGATCAGCCGGTGGCAACCCTCGGATTGCAGGTAGAAGAGTTCGGATGCCCAAGCGCCCGGATAGAGACGGTCGTGAAGAGGAAACCCAATTTTGATTTCACGGCGGTTCCCACCGAAGGTTGTCAGCCCATGGAAGTGGATCTGAAGAGTACAAAGGCTGATTTGCTGCTCGATTTCACCTGGAAGACAGACACCATGCTTGCCTCGGGGAATGGGGTGAACCTGCTGTATATCAGACCGGGAAAGTTTCCGGTGATGCTTTCGGCCGTTTCCACGGAAACCGGATGCCGGGACACCCTGACCAAAAACGATTTTATTCTGGTTCATCCCAAACCCACTTCACAGTTTACGGTTGACTATCCTGTAGCCATTCTGGGACAATCAAAGCTTTCCTTTTCCGACCAGTCGCTTCTGGCTGAAAATTATCATTGGGATTTCGGAGACGGATCCGCCTCTTCTGAAAGGAATCCAGAGCATAACTATACCGAAAGGGGATTGTTCCCGGCAGAGCTTGTGGTCGGGTCTGAATTTGGTTGCCGGGACACTTCCGTATTCGAGGTCGAAATTGTATCAATGGATGTATATTCTCCAAATGCATTCCGGCCTGGAAGCGAGATTCCCGGGAATCAGGTGTTTATGCCGGTTAGCCATGGCATTGATGCCGGAAAGTTCCATCTCCGGATTTTCAACCGCTGGGGGGAAATGGTTTTTGAATCGAAAAGTCTGGATAATCCCTGGGACGGGAAGCTAAAAAACGGTTTGAATGCCCCGATGGGCAATTATGTTTGGAAAGCTGTATATACCGACATCCAGGGTTTTGCACATCAGAAGATAGGGCAGGTTTTGCTGATAAGATAAAAAGATTATTCCCCGATATAATCCTTATAAGGCCTGTAAAACGGGAAGGCAGTCTGGAGGGAAAAGTCCTTCAGCAGAAAGCTGAGCGAGATTTCACTTGTACCTCCAGAATGGGCTCCCAGTCCCGAGACCGTGAAATCATAGCTGTAGGTAAAATGCCAACGTTTTTTCATGTACCCCAGCAGAAAAATAACCGCATCATATTGGAAGGCAAAGTCCTGCCGGAACCAGCTTCCGGCGGTAAACCCCCTGTAATTGGCCAGCATGCCGTAGTTGAACTGCCGGAAGCCTCCCTGCTGCATCAGGACTACCTGGGGAGAGAGATCAAACGTTTTGCGCCAGCGGTCATGGACAAAGATGGGGATCCTGGTTCCGAAGTGGAGGGTATATTTTCGGTTCAGCCGGCTGCCTGATCCAGTACCCTCGTACCAGCTTTGGGAGGGTTGGGCCAGATGGTGCACGGCTACTCCGGCGAACATTTTTTCGCCGTATACCAGCACACCGGTGGCAAAATCAAAAAAGCGGTAATTCCGGTCATTTATGGGGATTTCAGCGGTGGTTCCGTGAGATCCGGTATAGGCATCCAGGTTGTCGGGAAATACCAGGTTGTTCCAATCGAGCCGGTTTTGGTGAAATCCGGCCTGTAAAGCCCCCGAACAATATATCCCTTCCGTCATCCTGAAGATATAGGTGTAGATAAGGTCGGCCTGATAAGTGGTGAGCAGATTGTTGGCCTGGGCGTCTTTGACCAGGTTGATCCCGATACCGCCGTTCAGCCTTTCGGAAGGGATATCGAACGAAACACTTTGGGTTAAATAGGCATTGGGGAGTGCATGCCACTGATCGCGGTACTGCATGTTGAGCCGTGGTACTCCCAGCGTTCCGGAGAAGGCCGGATTCAGGTAAAGGGGATTGGAATAAAACTGCGAAAAACCCACATCCTGCGCAGAAATCATCCTGCAGAGGAAGATGAGAAATGTGGTGACTAAACAATATGATCCCCTGATTTTCAATGGTCCGGAAAATAAGGTCCAATGTAGCAAGAATAGTGATCTCAGGACGAAAAGCCGCCGATTTTTTGCCGGAAATTGGTAAACGGTGCTTTTTTGAGGATTAAAAGCTAGTTCACCGTGATAACATTGGATCCGGGTGATTCGGTGTTATCCGGATTCACTGCGGTCACATAATAGCTTTTCCCCTTCTCCGCCTCATATTGCATGTCGCTTGAAATCCGGATACACCTGGGATTGAAGGAGTGGGTTTTAACAGCGTCCCTTTCCAGAAAATAGACCGCATATTTGCTTCCGTTGGTCACGCTGTTCCAGCTGATGGTGTTCCCTTTCAGCGAAATGACAGGAGATGGGGGAGCAGCCGTTGTGGAAGTTCCCATGAAGGGCAGAACCGACTTATAGGCATACTTGGATTTCATGTAGTTGTATAGTTCGGCATTCTCCAGAAATTTCTCCCTGAAGAAAAAGCAGCCGACCAGGTTGCTGCTCTGCCTGACCAAGTCGATCTGTTTGTCGAACTGCGAAGTAGTGCTAAAGGCAGGGTAGGAAGCATCCTTGAATTTATAGGAGGCGATCCCGATGATGACAGGCACACTCCGGGCATTGCTGTTCCAGTAAGCGGCCAGGGTTCCGAAATCGGCGGTGGCATGTCCGAATTCCCAGTATATCTGCGGGGCGAGGTAGTCCACCCACTTGTTATCCAGCCATATCAGCGGGTCGGCATAGAGATCAAGGCTGTTTTCCCTTTTTCCTGAAGGGGAAATACCAAAAAGCACTCCCGGTTTGGAGGAATGAACCACCTGTGCAACTTCGCTCACCATTTTGCTGACATTTTCAGCCCGCCAGCTATGGATATCCTTGCCCTGTCCATATTTTTCCCATGCATCTTTGTCATTGAAGCCAAAAGGATTGGAAGCTGATTTGGCCCCAGAAGGGTAAAAATAGTCGTCGAAATGGATGGCGTCCACCTCATACCGTGTGACGATGTCACTGACCACACTTTTCAGATGTTCGATCACCCCGGGAATTCCCGGATTGAAATACCTGACATTCTGATAGGTGACCACCCAGTCGGGATGGGTCAGGGCCACATGGGTGGAAGCCAGTGTGACAGACGTGGATCCGATCCGGTAGGGATTCAGCCAGGCATGAAATTCCATTCCCCGCTGGTGCGCCTGTTCAATGGCAAACTTCAGCGGATCGTAACCCGGGTCGATTCCCTGGGTTCCTGTAAGAAACTGGGACCAGGGCTCCAGGGATGAAGGGTAAAATGCATCGGCATTGGGCCGGACCTGAAGGATCACCGCATTGAAATTCATATTGCGGCAATAGTCCAGGATGTGCATCAGCTCGGCCATCTGAGCATACGGATTGTTTTTCGTGGTTGGCCAATCCAGGTTGGACACGGTGGTCACCCAGGCAGCCCTGATCTCATTTTTGGCAGGGATGATTTTATCATTCACTGGGTCAAACGATTCAGTGGCGTCTTCATCATCCCGGTTACAGGCAACTACAAACACCAACATCAGAGCGAGCAGGATGATCCTGATCTTTCTCATGTCGTTCAGTAATGGTCAGTCAATTTTAAGAGTCTGCAAAAATGAAAAGTCTTTTATTTTCGGGTAGCCTCGATCACTCCCCTGAAATAACCGATTGATTCAGCAATTCCCATGTAGGGATCGGTCATGTCCTTTTCGTGTTCCAGACTGCAAACACCGGTATAACCCACTTTGCGCAACATCTTCACAAAAGCGGGGATGTCGATCACCCCTCTTCCAATTTCCAGGGAGTACCCCAGTTTGGTGGTTCCGGTAACATCTTTGATGTGGATATCAAAAACGCGGGTGTGGTACTTTTTCAGGTCAGCCACGGGATCTTTGCCGTTACGGGTATCATGGCCGATATCAAGGCACATGCCGATTCGCGGATCCAGGTCTTTTACATGGTTCCACACATCATCGGCATCGGGATATGTGGAAATATCCGGACCGTGAAGGTGGATGGCATAGGTGAATCCATACTCTTTCACTTTTTTGTCCACATATGGGAGGAGATCATAATCGGGAACGCCAACGATCAGCTTGACGCCGGCCCGCCTGGCATATTCAAATGCGCGGTCGATTTCGGCTTCCGATTTCATATAAATCGGTCCCACAGCATATCCGGTAACTCCGTTTTCTTTCAGTTTGGCATGAAAAGCAGCAATCTGCTCATCCGTACTGTTCAGGGGAAGATGAAAGTCCTTGATGCAGAGGTAATGAACGTCGGCTTTTTTCAGAATATCCAGTGCTTTGTCCAGATCAAGTTTTACAAAAGTATAACCTGCCATTCCCAGTTTGAACTTTTCACCGGTCTCCGGGGCAGGCTGCGGACCGGGGCGCTCCTGTTGCTGAGCCTGCATGGTGAGAAAAAGAACGAGCATCAGCAAACCACAAATCACTCTTTTCATATCTTTAATTTTAATGGTTATTTTCAAGTCAGCAGCAAATCTAAGAAAAATGGTGTTATTTTTCGAGATCCCAAGGCATCAAAGACGGCAGAAAGCTATGAATTCATACCTTCCCGGTGATTATACCCTGTATCGTATCCGTGGATGGTCTGGTTTTAGCCTGTAATGTCACAGACCGTTGCCGTGGTCACGCTGATCAGATCTTGGGGATGGATTCTGATCTGTAATCCCCTGATCCCGGCACTGACAAAGATATGGTCAAAAAACTGACAGGTTTCATGGATATAGACTGGATATGCCTTTCTCATGCCCAGAGGGGAACAACCGCCCCTGATATATCCTGTCAGCGGAAGGAGTTCTTTCATCAGCACCATGGCGGCATTCTTATTTCCGGATATTTTGGCGGCTTTCCTTAGGTTCACCTCAGAATCACCGGGAACTACTGCCACGAAAACTCCGTTCCTGTCTCCCCTGAGCACCAGGGTTTTGAAGATCTGAGCCGGATCCTGACCGATCTTCCGGGCAAGGGAAACCGCGCTTAAATCTTCTTCATCCACTTCATATTCCACCAGTCCATAGGCAATTTTCCGGGAATCGAGCAAACGGGCTGCATTGGTTTTATGCATGTTCATGTTAATATTTTATACCGATGTGATCGGAATGAAATCATTTAAAAAGATTATAATTTAATGAGAAACTCATTGGTTCACAGAGATATATCCATGCGCTGAAGGTTTCTGAATCAGTCCCCATGGGATTTTTCATTTCAGAATTTCAACTCCTTCAAATACTTAGCAATATACAACGATTTTGACTTCAGCCGGTACTGCATGATAAACCGCGGATGTTCCAGCGGTACGATTTTCCCGAAATATTTTTTCTCCCGGTTCAGATCCGAAAGGTACTGGAAATTCTTGTTGTTCCCGAAGCAAAAACAGGACTGTCGGTCGATACCGAATTCCAGTTGCGTTTCAAGTGCCCGGATGATGAATTCACTGCAGGAATGCAGCAGTTCCCTGTCATCGTAATAGTTCAGGTTGATCTCTTTTCCGTTGTTTCCGGTTTTGACAAATCCCAGCGGACAAACTGCCGAAATATAATAATCTGCATAAAACGATTCAGCGCCGCCGTATGCGTCAATGAATTCATACACAAAAACAGAGGAGAGTTCGTGGGTGGACACATTGCTGATCTCAATCCCGCATTTTTCTTTCAGTCGTTTGGTGTCGGTGAAAGGGATCCCGGTTACGCCGGCACCAAACCGCCCCGGATTGATGCCCAGGATCAACCTGCGGGGAAAATTATCATTATAATATTTCCGGTAAAAGAGGGCAGAGGCTTTTATTACTTCCGGATTGTCGGCAAACGGATTCATGACCCGGATATGTTCCGGAAGCGGCTCGTCGAACTTCAGGGATTGGTTAAAGGTGAGGATGTTTTCGGCAAAGGTCATAACCGGAGTGTATGGTTCATAATTCAAAAAACGCTTTAATACAAAAATGGCATTATTATGCTGGGAAACGATGAATCCGGAATGTCATCCTGAACTTGTTTCAGGATCTCATCCTCAAAAAGGAAATCTTTAATACCCAACTTATTCTCATTTACAACATACCAGTCCATTGACAAATCTTTCATTTCCGGATTAGACTTTTTTATCAGGTTAATTTTCCACTTCCATCCAATTTTGAAAATCAGGTTCTTCGGAACTAACCTTACTCAGGATTTTTTCCACCGTGTATTTTTTTGCCACTTTTCTGGTCAATTGGTGACTCCAAGGCACCCTGGATGTTATTCCCGCACCGGGTCCTTTGTTTTCGTATTCGGCATAGAAAGCAGTATGGTCACGATGAGTACCTCCCCAGTTCGACCAGCCTTCCGGAGTAATATGTGCGCCCATATCACAGAAGAGAAATACGGTTTTGGCATAATCGCGCCAGGGCCGGCCAAGGTAGACTTTACTAATGTCTTCTTTGGCGGTGAGTTGGCAACGAAAGAATACATATCCGAAAGGTCTGTCTTTGGTTGTACTGGCCGCAGTGATATAAGAATCCAATTTACTGTGGAGGGTACATCCTTCAAAAAACACGGTTGCCGCCCCGAAAATGAAATCGGTGGTTCCCTCGATATAACACCCGGAAAAGTATTGCCGGCTGCTTTGTCCGGCAGTGTACAAAGTATCCTGGTTTCCGAGGAAACGGCAGTTTTTAAAAACACAGCGGTCGCCTTCCACATGGAGGGCCACTGCCTGTCCGACCGGACCGGCACTGTTCTCCACCGTCACATTCTCCATGTAAAAATCATCAGCTTCCACCTTGAGGGTCCAGGTGTAAAAGGTGCTGTTCCGTCCCCGATTCATTTTACTGAAGTGGTCATCCCAGGTGATGATGGTTTTTTCAGCATCCTCTCCGATCAGGGAAAGCCTTGTATTGCAGGAGGGAATCACCACCTTTTCCCGGTAAATGCCGTTTCTCAGGTGGATGGTGATCCGCTGGTCGGGGAAAGCCTTGCAGGCGTCAACCGCTGCCTGCACAGAGCTGAAATCTCCGGAGCCATCCGGGGAAACGGTGAATTCGGTTTTGTCCTGAGCGGATAGAGTTAAACAATTCAAAAGGAGGGTAAGAAGGACAAATGTTTTCATTTCCGCATTTATATTAACAGGTATTATATACAAGTATATAAAATATTTTATATAAATCTGTATTATGCATGCGCACATATTGTTGGCTCTCTATCCTCAATAAAAAGGCAATGCAGCAAACTGGCAACTGTACGGTGCTAAATATCCAGTTCAACCCCCACCGGGCAATGATCCGAACCGGTCATCTGCTCAAGGATAAAAGCTTCTCTGATCCTAGGCAGGAAGGATTCACTGACCAGGAAGTAGTCGATTCTCCAGCCGATGTTTTTTGTCCTGGCCATTGCACGGAAACTCCACCAGGTATACCGGTCTTTTTCATCGGGATGTAATCTTCGGAAGGTATCTGCCAGTCCTCCTCTGGTGAGCCGGTCCATCCCGTCGATTTCCTCCTGCATATACCCTGCTGCACTGTTGTAGTTGGCTTTGGGTCGGGCTAAGTCGATATCCCTGTGGGCCACGTTCAAGTCGCCGCAAACCACCACCGGTTTGGTTTGCTCAAGATTTTTCAGGTAATCAAAGAAAGCAAGGTCCCATTCCTGGCGGTAACCTAATCGATTCAGTTCTGCACCTGAATTGGGGACATATACATTGACCAGGAAGAAAGCATCTGTTTCCATGCAGATTATCCTGCCTTCGGTATCATGTTCCTTCAGGTTCATCCCCCGGGCCACGTTCAGTGGTTTGATCTTCGTCAGGATTGCAGTGCCGGAATAACCGGGCCTTTCCGCGGGATTTACATAAATCTGATACCCGATGAGTGGTTCAAGCGCTTCTGTCACCTGTTCTCCGTTGGCTTTGATTTCCTGAAGGCATACGATATCAGCTTGCAGCTGTTCCAGGTCGGAAAAGAATGATTTCTTGGTGATGGCACGGATGCCATTGACATTCCAGGAGATAACTTTCATCATTTCTCAATGGCAATTTCCAGCTCTCCTATTCCCAGTATATTCTTTCCTTCCGCAACAGATGTAGACTCAAATTTCAGGAAACGGGTCTCTACCGGTTTATCGAATGGAATAGTCTGTAAAACGGGATGGTTTCTGATATTCGAAAATTCGCCGCTGACGACCTGCTTCCACTTTTTCCCTTTCATGCTGACTGAGATCCGGTAATTGAGCGGAATTCCGCTGAAGAATCTGGATTGATCGGGCAGAAAGTTCACCCCTTGGATCATCATCGGCCGGACCAGATCAACCGTTACGCCGGGCTCTCCCTTTGGGCTGAACCAGGTTGTGGCTGGATTTCCGTCAAAAAGCGCAGGATCCGTTCTGGAATCACCGACCACTTTCCAGCCGGCTTTGGAGACGCCGAATTTCTCGACTGCCGTCTCACTCCGGGCATCCGGGCCCTGATAAGCTGCTGCTTTAACGGTCACTGGCCCGTCTGAAACAAACGGATGATCGTAGATCTTAGAATTTCTGTCCGGGTCGGATCCGTCGGTAGTATAAAATATCTCCCCGATTTTGTCGGATGAAAGGATGACGATTTCACCCGACTGATTGCGTCTGATTTCAGGGGTGGCAGGTAACAGGGGAGCATTGAAAACAGCCACTGTGGAGATCTGGGGAGGTGCCAGCGCATCGTCAATCACGATTCTGATCTTCCGGGTTTTGACCGGAATGAATCTCAGAATCCGCTTGTAGCCTATGGTGGTACCTTTCACCAGCGTTTTCCATTCCCCGTTTTCCAGATAGTCTGCATGAAATGCTTTCACTTTCTGGCCTTCAGGAATGTGTTCCTGTAACAGCAACCTATTGCAGGTAGTTTCTATCCCGAAATCAATTTCCAGATATCCATAATTTTTGAAAGACTCCCAGTAGGTATCGAAAAATTTGTCAAATGCAAAGTCGACACTTCTGGAATTTTGGGAATAGTAGGTGCAGTAATCATCCAGCAGGTTTTTACCCAAATCGAGGTCCAGCTGCTGCTTCCATTCCATAAGCCTTGCCGAGTCAAGCGGGAAAATCCTTCCCTGCTTGTCGGGGCTTAAATTCAGCAAAAGCAGGCTGTTCCGGCCGACACTTTCGTAGTATATGTCCATCAGCTGTTCCACCGTTTTCACCTTGTGATCTTCAGCTGCATGGTAATACCAGCCGGGTCTTACCGATACATCGGTTTCGGAAGGCAGCCAGCGGGTGCCGTTTTCATATCCTGAATTCAGCTGTGCCTGACGGTTTTTCTCTGCAGCCAGAATTTCCTGCGACATCATGGTACTCCAGTGGGTTTCTCCGGCATATCCCTCTTCGTTGCCTACCCAGCGGATATCCGGCATTGCGCCTCCATGGATGACGCAGTTGGGTTGTAGTTTTCTGACGATATCCACGAATCCCTGCCAGTCGTAATAGTCAGCCGGAATCGTGCGGTTGTGGAGAGAGTCGGTTCCATAATAACCCCGGCCGCCGTTAGCCCCGTCAAACCAGATCTCAAATACCTCCCCGTAATGGGTCAGCAGTTCGGTCAGTTGATTTTTAAAATACTGGTTGTATTCGGGTTTACCGTAATCAGGGTGATTGCAATCCCAGGGGGAGAGGTAGAGTCCCATCTTCAGTCCGTACTCTTTGCAAGCTTCCGAAAACTCCCTGACCACATCGCCTTTGCCCTCCTTCCATACTGAATTCTTTACACAATGCTCCGTATATGCCGATGGCCAGAGGCAAAATCCATCGTGGTGCTTGGCTGTCAGGATCACTCCCTTCATTCCCGCATCCTTGCAAATTTTCACCCACTGCCGGCAATCGAGTTGCGTGGGATTGAAAAGCTCCGGCGACTCGTTGCCAAATCCCCATTCCATATCGGTAAAGGTGTTGATGCTGAAATGAATGAAGGCGATCTGTTCAAGCTTCTGCCATTCCATCTGAAGGCGGGAGGGTATCGGAAATTCCTGTAATGCAGGTACCTGTGCCCTCGACTTATTTCCGGTCAGGAACAGGCTGAGGGAGATACAAAACAGGAGTAAGCCTGATGATATTTTCATGTTGCTGATTTTGGATGAAAAGGTAAAACTATAAAAAGTAGAGCAACCGCCAATGAAAAACCGTGGATTCCTGATTTATTGCATCTGCATGAAGGAATTCCGGTTTTTCAATCAGGGCCAATCCTGTGGATTACTCCTGAGTCACTCCCTTTCCTTTTCTGAGAAGCCACCAGAGCCCTTTCACCCCCGGTCTGATGTCATCAAGCCTGAGTAAAACAAGGATTTTCTCGGTATAGGCCAGAATTCCCCAGCCGATTGCAAGATAAAAGAACCAGGGCATGAATCCCCAAACGAACAGGACGAAGAAGAAGCAGCCCTGAATATAACCTGCACTGACCGCGGAATAGAGGTGAAGTCCCGGAATTTTGCCAAAACGATAGAATGCTACAAGGTAGCTCAGCATAAAAATGGCCAGAAAGAGGAAGAGGAACCAGGCGTGTGGCCTGATCTCGCCCCATTTAAACAGGAAGATCCCCAGCAGGGCCATGGCATAGGTGGCTATGTCGGCCAGGTTATCCAGTGCTGCGCCGAACCGGGTTTGCAGTTTGAAGATCCGGGCGAAATTACCGTCAAGAATATCGCTGATCAGACTGATGCACAACAGGATTACATACCACTTTTCGTTTCCTGTGAGTGCCAGGATGAGAATCAGCGGGGA
>CAYWTT010000039.1:0-7488 GCA_964461245.1 uncultured Prolixibacteraceae bacterium
CATCTCTGAAACCCCTTATTTTATTGGCTTTTTCGCTGTAGCGAGAGCCGGGCATGATCCGGCGACCTTATGATTATGAATCATACGCTCTAACCAGCTGAGCTACCTCGCCATCATTGGAAGAACACTTCTTACGCTCTCTTTTCCCGGGCTGACTTAGCCACCCCACAACCGGTAAAAATCGCGGTGCAAATATACAATTTATTTGAAAAAACTCTATTTTGTCGAAAAAATAGTATCTTGTAAACGATTTTTTGAACTTTAATTTGGATCGCTTAACAGCCGTCTCCTGAAAAACCTGACTTATGACCCGCAAGATCAAAATACAGCTGGAGTTTATTATCAACTGTTCCCCCAAGGTACTTTTCAACCGCTTGAGTACTCCTTCAGGCCTGGCAGAATGGTTTGCAGATGACGTTTCCCTCGACGGGAAAGCGTTTACCTTTAAATGGAAAGGCTCCGAAGAAGTGGCTGAACTTTCGTTGTTTAAAGAGAATAAACTGGTCAGATACACCTGGAAAGAAGATGACCACACTTATTTTGAATTCAGAATTTCACAGGACGAGCTTACCGGTGAAGTATCTCTTCTCGTGACCGATTTCGCTTACGAATCTGAAGCGTCCGAGATCATCAGCCTTTGGAACAACCATATCGGAATACTCCGTCATATTGTCGGCTCCTGACATTTTTTAACATTGCTTCTCCTTAAAAATGGTTAGCTTTGCGCCAGTGTAAAGAATATATTTAATAGTGATGAAGCGGTTGCACTGGCATGTATTGAAGACTTTTCTGGGGCCATTTTTCATGACCTTCTTCATCTGTGTCTTTATTCTGCTGATGCAGTTCCTCTGGAAATATGTGGATGACCTGGTGGGAAAAGGACTGGAATGGAGTGTGCTTTCCGAATTGCTCTTTTACGCCTCTTTCGGATTATTACCTTATGCATTTCCTCTATCCATGTTGCTGGCCTCAATCATGACCTTTGGGGAATTGGGCGAAAACTATGAACTGGTGGCCATGAAATCTTCGGGCATTTCCCTTTTCAGGATCATGAAACCGCTTATCATGGTCGCTGTTCTGATTACCTGCACCGCCTTCTTCATTGCCAACTATGTACTGCCCCATACTAACCTGCGCTTCACCACCCTCTTATGGAGTGTCAAGCAACAAAGACCCGAAATGGTGCTGAAAGCAGGAGTCTTCACCAATGAAATCGACGGCTACAGCATTCGTGTGGGACGGATCGACAACCGTAACAACTCCCTCCACGACATCCTGATTTACGACCATACCAACAACAAAGCCAATCAAAGCGTGACCGTTGCTGATTCCGGCTTCCTGAACATCACCGAAGACAAAAACTACATGGTGCTTACCCTTTATAAAGGGGAGAATTTCTCTGAAGAAGGAATGGACCGCAACCGGAGAAATTATCCGTTTCGCCGCGATAAATTTGAAAAACAGATTCTTAATGTCCGGGTTTACAATTTTGAATTCCAGCGACGGGATGAGAATATCTTCAAAAACAGCTACCGTATGCTGAATATCAAACAGTTAAAAAGCGCAGAGGATTCCCTGTCCCGGGATTATAAGCTGCGGGTCAGGAATTTCATAATGGGCACCCGCTACAACGGATACCTGGATCAACGACTGTTTGCCAGGGTGATGGGAAAAGACTCCTTGCTTAAGCAATACAGGGTCGATTCGGTGAAATATATCGATACCAAGATTTTACTGTCAGGAACGGAAATTTGGAATAACCAGGAGGTTATACAGACAGCCATCAACAATGCGCGGAACAACTTCCAGGAAGTCAACAGCATTGAAAATAACCTTTACGCCCGAAAAAGAAGGATCAACATGCACGAGATGGAATTTCACCGCAAATTCACCCTCTCTTTTGCCGTGCTGATATTTTTCTTTATTGGGGCTCCCCTGGGTGCAATTATCCGTAAAGGTGGTCTGGGAATGCCCGTGGTAGTTTCCATCATGCTATTTATTCTATACTATATATTCTCCATGACCGGTGAGAAATCGGCAAGAGAAGATGTGTGGAACATGGCTGCCGGGATGTGGTTTTCATCCTTCATCTTTCTCCCGGTAGGTATATGGCTTACCTATAAGGCAGTCACCGATTCATCCATCATGTTGGCTGATACCTATGTCAATCTTCTAAAAAAGATTTTACCTGACCGGTTGCTGCATAAAATCTTTAAAGATGAAGATTCTACACCTGACCAATAAACCCCCATGGCCTGCCAAGGACGGGGGAGCCATTGCCATATTGAACATGGTCAGGGGATTTTCCTCATTGGGACATCGGGTGACCATCCTGTCTATGAATACCCGGAAACACCACACAAGTCGGGAAGAAATCCCCGAAAAGGTTGCCGGCCTGGCTGATTTTTATCTGGCGGAGGTACCGGCTGAGATTTCAATTCCAGGAGCATTGTGGAATCTCTGCTTTTCAAAGGAACCATACAATGCGATCCGGTTCATTTCAGAAGAATATAAATCAGCACTGATCAGGCTGTTGAAGGGAAAAAGCTTTGATATTATTCAGCTGGAAGGGCTTTATCTCTGTCCCTATATTCCGGTGATCAGAGAATTTTCAAATGCCCGTGTGGTATACAGGGCCCATAATATTGAATCGGAGATCTGGTCCCGCGCGGCTGCCATATCATCCGGACCCCGGAAGTGGTACCTGCGGAACCTGGCCAGCCGGATCCTGAAATTTGAGAAGAGCTGGATCAACCATTACGATCTGCTTGTTCCAATTACCGGCCGGGATGGCCAGATGCTGAACCGGCTGGGGAACAGCAAACCGATGCATGTAGCACCGACCGGTTTTGACAGGAGTATCCTTCCCCGCGAACTGGTCGGGATGGAATACCCCACCCTTTTCCATATCGGATCCTTGGAATGGGCCCCCAACCAGGAGGGGCTACTCTGGTTCCTGAATTACTGCTGGGGCAATTTGCTGGAGCGCCATCCGGAGCTGAAATTTTACGTGGCAGGACGGAATGCACCCCGCTGGATGATTGATCAGCTTTCGCGTCCGGGGGTCGTATTTGTCGGGGAAGTGGAGGATGCGTTCAACTTCATGAGATCCAAGGCAGTCATGGTAGTTCCGCTCCTGTCGGGAAGCGGGATGCGAATCAAGATCATGGAAGGAATGGCCCTGGGTAAGGCCATCGTGTCAACCACGATCGGCGCAGAAGGGCTGGCGGTTCAGAACGGGGAGAACATCCTGATTGCTGATACTCCAGAGTGTTTTACAGAAAAAGTGGAATCCCTGATTACCCACAGAGCCAGGTTGGACCAATTGGGAGAAAAGGCAGCCTCTTTTATCCGGGAGAATTTAGATAACCGGCATATAGCAGAAAAACTGGCGGCATTTTACCAAAATCATCTGACATGATCATTCGCGGTCTCTTCTGGATTTTATTGCTGTTGCTGGCATACACCTATGCAGGATATGGCCTGTTGCTCTGGCTGCTGGTGAAGGTAAAGAGGATTTTCAGAAATGACACGGAGAATCGGTTACATGAACCCTTTGAACCGGAAGTCTGCCTCTTCGTCACTGCTTACAACGAAAGAGAATATGTGGATCAAAAAGTTGCCAATTCTCAAGCACTTCACTATCCCAAAGAAAAGATACAATACATTTGGGTTACGGATGGATCGGATGACGGTACTCCCGGTCTGCTGAAGAAATATCCGGAAATTGAGGTCTACCATCAGCCGGAGCGACGGGGCAAGATTGATGCCATGAACCGGGGAATGAAGTACGTAAAGGCACCTTTTGTGATATTTTCAGATACCAACACTCGGCTGAGTCCCAATACCATCCGCGATATGATGGATTGTTTCAGCCATCCCGAAGTGGGGTGCGTGGCCGGCGAAAAGCGGATAGTGGAAAAGGAGAGCGACACAGCCTCAGGGGCAGGAGAAGGTTTTTACTGGAAGTTTGAATCAGGGATCAAACGGCTGGATGCGGAACTCAACTCAGCCGTGGGAGGAGTTGGGGAGTTGTTTGCCATCCGGACTGAGCTGTATGAACCAGTTGAGAAAGACACCATACTCGATGATTTTGTCATTTCGCTACGCATTGCCGCCAGGGGTTACCGGATCGATTACACCCCCAATGCCTTTGCGGAGGAGACAGCCTCTTTAAATGTAAAAGAAGAGCTTAAACGGAAAATCAGGATTGCTGCAGGAGGATTACAGACACTCAACCGGCTGGGCTACCTTTTGAATCCTTTCCAATACGGTTGGTTAAGCTGGCAATTTTTTTCACACAAAGTGCTGCGATGGACAGTGGCCCCCCCGTTTCTGTTCCTTTTCCTTCCTGTCAACATGTGGGTTGTTGCTCTGCAATCGGGCTGGCTGCATCTCTCGTTTGCCACACTGACGCTTTGGCTGCAAATGGTATGCTATCTGCTCGCCTTGGCTGGCTGGATTTTTGAATCCAGAAAGCTCAGATGGAAACCATTTTTTATTCCCTATTATTTCGCATCCATCAATTATGCTTCTATCAGGGGAATGTTACGGTATTTCAGGGGGAAACAACCGGCTGCCTGGGAGAAATCGAAAAGAGCCTGAAAGCACGCCGGATTATCCCCATGGGCTTTACATCTGAACATTAAGCTTTTATTTACCATGTCACTGCAAGGGTAGAATCGGAAATCCGTAACCAATAATTTCCTACCTTTGCCTGGATTTAGCAGAGATACAATGGCAGAAATAAAACTGGACACCATCCCCGAAGCAGTGGAAGCAATAAAAAATGGTGAATTTGTATTGGTCGTGGATGATGAAGACCGCGAAAATGAAGGAGATTTGATTTGTGCATCTGAATTGATCACTCCTGAAAAGGTCAATTTCATGGCAATGGAAGGAAGAGGGCTGATTTGTGTGGCCTTAACCGAAAAACGTTGTGAAGAGTTGGATCTCAACCTGATGGTCGGGCAGAATACTTCGTTCCATGAGACCCAATTCACCGTATCGGTTGATGCCATCAAACCGGGAGTCACCACCGGGATTTCCGCACAGGACCGGGCCATCACGATCAAGACCCTGGTGGATGGGAACTCCCGTCCCGAAGACTTGGGGCGACCTGGTCATATTTTCCCCTTAAAGGCAAAAAACCGGGGTGTTTTACGCCGGGCCGGCCATACCGAAGCAGCCATGGACATAGCAAGAATGGCGGGACTTTTCCCGTCAGGTGTGCTGGTGGAAGTGATGAATGAAGACGGGACCATGGCCCGATTGCCTGAATTGTGCAATTTCGCTGAAAAATACAACTTGCGGATCGTCAGCATCAAAGACCTGATTGCCTACCGGCTTCAAACCGAAAGTCTCATACGTAGGGGAGAAGAGGTTGATTTGCCTACCAGGCAGGGAAATTTCAGGATTATTCCCTTCCAGCAGAAAAGCAACGGTTTGGAGCATTTGGCACTCATCAAGGGAACTTGGGATCCTGATGAACCAATCCATGTAAGGGTTCACTCCTCCTGCATGACCGGAGACATTTTCGGTTCGCTGCGTTGCGAATGCGGGGAACAGCTTCACCAGGCCATGGAAATCATAGAAAAGGCGGGCAAGGGAGTGATCGTGTACATGATGCAGGAAGGACGTGGAATAGGACTGCTCAACAAAATAGCGGCATATAAGTTACAGGACCAGGGTATGGACACGGTGGAAGCCAATTTACACCTGGGATTCAAACCTGATGAAAGGGATTATGGCGTTGGCGCCCAAATCCTCCGGAATCTCGGAGTAACCCGGATGATCCTGATGACCAATAATCCGGTCAAACGAGTCGGATTGGAAGCTTACGGATTGCAGGTGGTTCAGACCATCCCGCTGGAAATCAAGCCAAACCGCTACAACCGGAGATACCTGAAAACCAAGCGTGACCGGCTGGGTCATACACTTCAGTTTTTTAAATACGACGGGGAACAGCAATCTGACAAAAGTGAATCACTTTGAAGATTTTGAAGAGTTAAATTACGACAGTGACGACCTGAAAGAGGGAATAGATTATTACCTTTCCCCGGAAGGATTCAGGGTAATGAGCAAAGAATACCTCACCCGGAGGGGATACTGCTGTGCCAACGGATGCCTGAATTGCCCTTACTGGCCCAAAGCCCGGAAGGGCAATACCGTGCTCAGAAAATAAATATTCCTTTAGTTTTTCAGCCCGAAGGAAGGTACGAAAGTCCGGGAGGTATTTATCCCGTGAACGTCATGGATTCGAAAGGCTATGCACGTTCTTCGAGAAGTGCCAGATTCAAAACATCAGAAATGGTACTCACAAAGTGGAAAGTCAGACCGGTAAGGTATGCTTCCTTTATTTCCTCCAGGTCTTTGCGGTTCTCTTCCGAAAGAATGATTTCCCTGATCCCGGCACGTTTGGCAGCCAGGATTTTTTCCTTAATCCCTCCCACCGGCAGTACTTTCCCCCGTAAAGTAATTTCTCCTGTCATGGCAAGGCCTGCTTTGACCTTACGCCGGGTAAATGCTGAAGCAAGGGAGGTCACCATCGTTATACCGGCTGAAGGACCGTCTTTCGGGATGGCTCCCTCGGGAACATGAATGTGAACGTTCCTGGTTTCAAAAATTTCAGGATCAATATCCAAATGGTCGGAGTGGCTTTTAAGGTATTCCAGGGCCAGTACAGCTGACTCTTTCATTACTTCACCCAAGTTGCCGGTAATGGTCAGGTTACCCTTTCCCTTGCTGAGGCTGCTTTCCACGAACAGGATCTCACCGCCTGCGGCAGTCCATGCCAGTCCGGTTACCACACCGGCAAATTCATTGCCCTGATAAGCCTCTTTGTTAAACTCAACCACACCCAAATATTCACGGATATCCTTAAATGAAAGCTTTTTATGGAACTTTTCCCCGAAGGCTATCTTTTTTGCCACCCGCCGAATTACCCGGGCTATTTTCTTGTCCAGTTCCCTGACCCCCGATTCACGGGTATAATGTTCAATAATGTGTTCAAGGATCGCCGTAGAGAACTCGACCTGCCCCGGTTTCACCCCGTGATTTTCCAGCTGTTTGGGAATCAGATGCCTTTTGGCAATTTCAATCTTTTCCTCGACCAGGTAACCGCTCATTTCAATCAACTCGAGCCGGTCGCGCAAAGGAGGAGCAATGGTATTCAGCGTATTGGCTGTGGCAATGAACATCACCTTGCTCAGGTCATATTCTATTTCAAGGTAGTTATCGTGGAATTCAAAATTTTGTTCCGGGTCGAGAACCTCCAGCAATGCCGATGCCGGATCCCCGTTGTATTGCTTGGTCACTTTGTCGATTTCATCCAGGACGAACACAGGGTTGGACGATTTTGCCTTTCTGATATTCTGGATAACCCGGCCAGGCATGGCTCCGATATAAGTTTTACGGTGTCCCCTGATCTCTGATTCATCATGGAGCCCTCCCAAGCTCATTCTGACATATTTCCGGCCCAGCGCACGG
>CAYWTT010000039.1:7498-15298 GCA_964461245.1 uncultured Prolixibacteraceae bacterium
GTATTTTCGGTTCAAAGACTTGGCTATGGATTTTCCCAGTGAGGTTTTACCTACGCCGGGAGGACCATAGAGGCACAAGATAGGCGATTTCAGGTCGTTTTTCAGCTTTAACACCGCCAGGTGTTCCAGGATACGCTCCTTGACCTTTTCAAGCCCGAAATGGTCCTCATCGAGAACCTGACGGGCATGGTTGAGGTCGAAATCATCCACAGTCACTTCGTTCCAGGGAAGGTCCAGCAAAGTCTGGCAATAGCTGTACTGCACCGAATATTCGCCTGCGGCCGGGTTCAATCGGCTCAGCTTGTCCACTTCCTTGTCGAAATATTTGGCCGTTTCTTCCTTCCACTGTTTGGAAAGGGCTTTTTCCCTGAGGCTCTTGATCTCCTGTTCCAGCGGATTACCACCCAGTTCATCCTGAATGGTTTTCATCTGCTGATGAAGCATGAATTCACGTTGTTGCCGGTCAATATCGGTTTTGACCTTGCTCTGGATGTCATTTTTCAATTCCAGCATCTGTACTTCCCTGACCAGGTAACTGATGGCCTGGACCCCCCTGTCACGCAGGTTGTCGATTTCAAGAAGTTTCTGCTTCTCCTCCACCCCGATATCGGTATTGGAACAGATAAAGTTAATCAGGAAGGTGGAATTTTCGATATTCTTGACTGCAAATGTGGCCTCCGGCGGCACATTGGCGGTGAAATGGGCAATCTTGATGGAGAGATCCTTCAGCGAACCGACAATGGCGCTGAATTCGTTGTCATTGGAAGGGACGATATCAGCAAGCAGATCTACATGTGCCCTGAAATATGGATCATCTGAGATGAACTCCCTTATGCTGAATCTTCTCTTTCCCTGGATAATGACGGTTGTCGATCCGTCGGGCATTTCCAGCACTTTCAGCACCTCAGCCACGGTTCCTAACTGGTAAAGATCGGCCGGGGACGGATCGTCCAGTCCCAGATCAAGCTGAGCCAGTGTCCCCAGCAACCGTCCTCCCTTGTATACATCCTGGATCAGTCTGAGAGATTTCTTGCGCCCGACTGTTATCGGAATCACCACTCCGGGGAAGAGTACCGTATTCCTCAAGGGTAAAATCGGGAGAACCTCGGGAATTTCCAGGTTTCGGAGATCGGCATCATCCCCATCGGCAATGATGGGAAGAAAATCTGGATTGTGACCGATCAGTTCAGTAAGTAAAATTGGCTTGTTTTTATCGTTTTTCGGATTTCCCATATTTGTTGTTTCAATTTCTTATGACAATTTGTCGGTACCATGGACCTTCAAATGTTGAGTTCCTGTCAGGCAATTGTCGTGCCATTCGCCCCGATTGCCTAATAACGGGAAAAAAAAAGCTCCGAAACCGGAGCTTTTTTTCCCTGAAGAGGAATTACTTATTTCTTTTTTCCATATGGGTCTTGTATCGGCTCATGAACTTGTCAACCCTACCGGCGGTATCTACCAGTTTCACTTTCCCGGTATAGAACGGATGGGATGTATTGGAAATTTCAAGTTTTACCAACGGATACTGCACACCGTCAATATCTACTGTTTCCCTGGTTTGAACCGTGGACCTGGTAATAAATGTATGGCCGTTCGACATATCTCTGAATGCCACCATTCTGTAGCTTGCAGGATGAATTCCTTTTTTCATAATTGTAATTGTTACCTCTGTTCTTTAAACGGGGGGCAAAGATAATATTCATTTGCTAAAATCCAAACCCTTGCTGATGAATATTTTATTTTTTTTGTTCTTCGTCTTTACGCAGGATGATAGGAGCCCTCAGGAACGGTTTGGTGCGATCGAAAAGATACCGCATCGTGTAATGTGTTTTCATATGTTTTCCTCCCACTGATTCATACAGCGCCACAATTTTCGGATTGAAATCGCCGGCCCAGGACAATTCCATTTCCCTGAACCAGGGCATGCTGTACATGACAGGCCTCAGATTCCAGAAAATGGCCGATTCAATTCCCGATCGCTGGAATTTCGGGGAAATTCCGATAATCAGGCTCCTGGTGCGGGTCATCACTTTCCTCTTTTTGTACCACATCAGCCGCAGGAAATTGATAAGATTCAGTTTTCCGTTGAGCCTGATCAATATCTGGTTGATATCGGGGATCATGACAAAGAGAGCGATGGGATCATTTTCATGATAGGCAAACCAGATGAACTTTTCTTCGATCATCATTTTGGAAGATACCAGAAAATCGCGCAGGTCATCCTTGTCAATCGGGCGGAAGTGCTCATGGAAGCGCCAGGCATCATCATATACCCGGGCAAAATCTTCAATAAACTTATCCTTTTCTTCCCAACTGAAATGACGGAAAGAAAACTGGGGATTTTTAGCCACCCATTCGGCGACTTTCCAGAAACGTTCAGGAAGTTCGGGAAGAGTGGTATCCAAATGATAACTGAATTGTTTGAAATACATTTGGAACCCGTATTCTTCGAACAGATTCAGGTAATAAGGCGGATTGTAGGGCATACCGAAGCCCTGAGGCATAAATCCGTCAACCAGCAATCCCCAGTTGATGTAATTCTCGCCAAAATTCACCGGTCCATCCATGGCTTCCATCCCCTTGATCTTAAGCCATTCCCGCGCAGCAGTAAACAGCATATCGGCCGCTTCCTGGTCGTTTATGCATTCAAAAAAACCACAATTCCCGGTAGGCTGGTCAAAAACATAAGCCTTGTCGTAATTGACAAAAGCAGCAATGCGTCCCAATGGTCTTTGTTTTTTATCCAAAAGCACCCAGCGAATGGCTTCTCCGTTTTTGAAGGAGGGATTCCTGGCTGGATTAAACACATTTTCCACCATCAGTTCCAACGGACAGGCCCAGTTGGGATCTCCCTTGTAAATGAGATGTGGTACCTTGTGAAATAACTTCTTGCTCTTTTTGTCGTTAACTTCAATCAGTTGCATATATGAAATTTATTCATGCAAATTAACAAAATAAACTCAAACTTAAAGCATCAGGAAAAAGTAATTCCCTTTTCCAGTTCTCCGGCCAGCTGCAGTGTGTTTGGCGAATTATCGCCCATGAGACTTATGATCCATTCTTTGGTCATCCCATGCAGGTATTCTGAGCGGTTAGCCATAATGATCACGGTGCGGTACAATACGGATGACAAATTAGGATCTCTGGCAAGCGGGGTAAACTCTTCCCAGAAAGGATCAAACATTTCGTCAGGAGATTTTTTGTCCGCAAGAGCCAGCCTCCCTGTCAGGTGAACGGCTGTATAACGGATCCAATGCTTTTTGCCTCTGCACCATTCCATAGCCTTGGCATATGCAAACGGAGTGCGCCACCAAAGATTGGCCGAGGCCTGTTCAGCCATTTCCGCATTTTCAAAGCTCCGGGTCCAATAATCCATCTGCTGCTCGGTAACCTGATCCGGTTTATCCAGGAGGGTCGCCAGTATCATGGTTTCCCGCCACTGCCGGTTCCAGAGTTTCAGCGCCAGCACATGTGAAGAATTATATTCACGGGCTATTTCCCGGAGGCTGACAAGCGGCACCCCCCAGTTCATTTTGTAAACAGCACCGTGCAACTTCATATTATCAGCTACTTCCCCGCTTTTATAACGCTGCAGTCTCAGAATGATCTCGCGAAACTGCTGCTCTGCCATCCGGTCATCCAGCCATATTTCCATATGCATTGCAAATTTTTACAAAATTAACGATTCATGACAAACTTACCTGGATTTACCCATCATCTCCCTCAATATAAAATGTCTACTTTCTCAACATTTTTATACTTTTACTTCTCTTTAAACAAAACGCATGGGTGCGGTCCAAAGGTTGATTGCCGGCATTGCTGCCAGTGAATTTTACAAGAATATTATCGGTCTTTTTTCAGGGATTTTTGCAGCAAGGCTGATCCCTGCCCTTTTCGCCGTCCTTCTTGCGCGCCTTTATGCACCTGAAGACTTCGGCGATTTTGTCCTGTTCCTGAGTATAGCCTCACTGTTATCCATCTTTGTGAACGGCGGATATGAAGGTGCCGTCATTCTGACTGAAGAGAGCAGTCAAAGAGGCAGGATTTTCAGGTTTTCCCTCCGGTTAAACCTCTTTCTCAACGGATTTTTCCTTGCAGCCATCACCGTCAGTCTTTTGGTCTTCGGCCGGAAATCCGTGAATGCATTCCTATGGATGATGGTTCCCTTTTATGCATTTTTTTTTGGAGGGGTACAACTGATCCGTAATGTAATGATCAGTACAAAACAATTCAAAAAACTTGCCCTGCTGGAGATTATTCGGGCTGCAGCTACAGGCATTCTGCAGTCCCTTCTGTTTTTGTGGCCCGACACCGGTTTGTTCCTGGGTGTCATCCTGGCCCAGGGTGTCACATTCTTCAGTTTTATTTTTCTGATGCCCGAAGCTTCCCTGTTCAGGGTATTCCGCTGCTCACGGCCAGAGTTCGTCCTTGCGCGCAGATACAGGAACTTCCCGCTTTATTCCGTGCCGGCCGAATTTTTCAATTACCTCAGTAATCAGTTGCCGGTTTTTATGATCAAACCGTTTTTCGGCCAGGTAAAACTGGGATTGTACTCTTTTTCGCACCGATACCTGAATACACCGGTCCAACTCACCAGTATATCCATCGGGAGTGTCTACATTCAAAAAGCCCGGTCACTGAAAGAAAAGATGCCAGTGTTGGCCGGTCTCACTTTTTCCCTTTACCGGAAACAGCTCTGGTTGGCCATTCTCCCGTTTACCCTGCTTGCATTGTGGGGGAAAGAGATTTTTGCATTTATCTTTGGAAATGAATGGGCTTATTCAGGCAGTCTGGCCCAGATTCTTTCTCCCTGGCTCTTTATGGTATTCATCAGTTCTCCCCTGTCGACCATCCTGATTGCCATGGAAAAACAGAAAATATCCATGATTTTCAATATCTCTTTGCTGGTTGGTCGGTTTCTGGTGCTGGCGGCCGGCGGTTTCATACTGAAAGACCTGACCTCTACCATCATCTTATACAGCCTAACCGGGTTCCTGTTTTTTCTCTTCCTGGGGGCCTGTTCGCTGCGACTGGCCGGAGTTGCCCCGGTAAAAGCAGCCTTTGAGCTGTGCAAGGCAATTGTTTTCGTTGTTCTACCTTTAATCCTGATCAGAATATGGCTCTGGAATGCTGCATAACAACCGGCAGATACAGGTGGCACCGGGCGCATCCTGTATACGCGACCGGTTTTATATGGGAATTGGACCAATACATCAGCGGATTACAACTGACAGAACGGATTTCTTCCCATTGCGCAGATTTTCAATGCTTCAGGGCATGGTGCTCCGGCCTGAACGGACAGTTTTCCTTTATTGTTCAGCATGCAGATCAAACCTGGCTGGCCTGCAGCCTGATCTGGGCTTATCCGCTCTTTTATTCAGCCAGCCTGAAAAAGATATTTATCACCGACACGCCGGAAGATTTAGCACGGATACACCGATCTCCCCTGGCAGGAGAGGAAGTGCAGCTCTACTTTCTTCAGTTTTGTGCCACTCCGGGAGCCAAAACCCTGGCCGGAAATATTTCCCAGCTTCAGCCCGGAGAGGTGGTCTGCATTGATCATGCCACCGGTTCCGTCCAATCTGCCAGAGATATAGGGAACCTGTATGCAGGTGATCCCTACAGTCCGGAAAAATTAAGGGAATCCCTGTTCCGCTCCTTCCGGCGATATTATCATTCCGTCGAAAAGAAAAGAGTCTTGTTGCCCCTGACCTGCGGGTATGATTCCCGGCTGTTGGCCTGCCTGCTGAAAGAATACGGACACAGAGATGTGGTCTGTGCCACCTGGGGACGAGCAACCAATCCGGAAAGAAAAGTGGCCCAAACACTGGGGTTCAAATACCATTTCATTACCTATGATCCCCGTCTGGTGGGTGGTTTCACCCAACTGCCGGAGATAATACCCTTCCTTGATTATTGTGGTCATCTCTCTTCGATGCCTTACCTCCAGGATTATTTCGCGGTAAAGCAACTGACAGATGAAGGGATTATTGATGATAAGACCGTTGCCATTCCTGGGCTCTCCGGCGATTTCATCAGGGGCTCCCATCTGTATGACCAGCTACCGACGGCCCGGGACAAGGATATTACCAGGTCGCTGATTTCCATGTTCGGTAATTCTTACGCCAGAACGAAGAGTGAGAGAAAAATGCTGGCTGACACTATCCTGAAGTACCATTTTGACCTGTTTAGCTCCCTCTCTCCCACCGGGAAATTTGATCTCTGGGACTACACAGAACGGCAGGCCAAGTTCATCGGCAATTCATCACAGGTGTACAACTACTTCGGAATGGATCACATGGCTGTTTTGCTTGACCGGGAGATTGTGGATCTTTTCTTAAACCTTCCTTTTGAGCAACGGATCGGATCGAAATTGTACAACGAAACCCTGGAAAAGTTGCTTTTCAAGCCCCTGAAGGTCGATTTTGACCTGAAACCACCCGTATCCACCTCCGGAAAATGGAAACCCGTTAAAGAGCGGATATCTGCAGTGGTCCCCCGTTATTTTAAAAAATGGTATTATCCCATGCAGGATGATGTGTACTATCGCGAAATTACAAGTGAACTGATGAAAACCGATCCTGCCGTCCGGTACCGTCATCCGCTGAAATCACATTATTACAACTGTTATTTGGTCCAGTGGTATCTAAACAGGGTCAGGGGCGTTTTACAGCGTTTCTGAATTTATGATAATCCGAAAATTCTTAAATTTGAAAAAACAACACTTCAATGTTCAACATAAAGAACCGGACCCGTAACATCCTGCTGATTTCAGGAGGAGTCATCCTTTTCGTGCTGTTTTGGTTTTTCAGTCACATCATCACTTATATTCTTCTTTCCCTGATCCTTTCGTTTATTAGCCGTCCGCTGATGAGGGCGTTTGACCGGTTTAAATACCGGAGGATGAGAATTCCCAAATCGCTGGCAGCCTTTATCACCCTGATCACCCTCTGGTTTTTGTTCTTCTGGATTTTCCGTTTCCTGATCCCTTTGCTGGTGAAAGAGTTTGAAACCTTTTCCTCGATCGATTTCAATTTGATCATGAATTCCCTGAAAGATCCGCTTTCCCGGTTTTTCAGCTTTTTCAGCCGGAAACCGGTCGTCATTACCGACAGCACCCTTATGGATCTTCTCAGTGAGCAGCTGAACCGGAAATTCAGTTTTTCATCTCTCTCCAACCTGGTGACTTTTATTGCCAATACTTTGGGTGAATTGGTGATCGGCTTTTTTGCCGTTTCATTTATCACCTATTTTTTTCTGAAAGAGGAAAAAATGTTCAAGGAAGCCGTTTTACTTATTGTTCCTACCGATATGGAACGGAAGGTCAGCAAAATCCTTACCACGATTTCATTGTTGCTGCAGCGATATTTTTTAGGGATTGCCCTTGAAATGATGATAGTGGGAGTCCTGTATTCTCTGGGATTGATTCTTGTGGGTATTGAGTCAAACCATGCCGTTATTATCGGACTTTTTGCCGCACTTTTCAATATCATCCCCTATGTAGGTCCCTGGATCGGGGTAACGATGGGCATGCTGGCCGGACTGGCGCTTAATGTGCAGATGAATTTCATGGAATATACGCTGCCTCTCATGGGATGGATGGGATTGGTCTTCCTGACAGTGAAAATCCTTGATGATGTTCTTTTTCAACCGTTTATTTATTCAAGCAGTGTTAAAGCCCATCCGTTGGAAATATTCCTGGTCATCCTGGCCGCCGGCAGCATCGCCGGCATCAAGGGAATGATCCTGGCAATTCCGGTATATACGATTCTCAGGGTCATTGCCAAGGAGTTCTTCGAC
>CAYWTT010000040.1:0-15143 GCA_964461245.1 uncultured Prolixibacteraceae bacterium
ACCCGGAAATGCAAAAAGAACATGAATATCTTTACTGGGAATTCCATGAATCGGGGACCTCACAGGCTATCCGGATGGGTAAATGGAAGGGGATCAAACCAGGGCTGAACCTTCCTCTGGAATTGTATGACCTTTCATCTGATCTGGGAGAAACGACTAATATCGCTGGCACAAATGTTGATATAGTTCAAAAAATGGAAAAAATGCTGATCAGCTCCAGAACCGATTCCCAGCTGTGGCCTGTGAAGTAATCCGGGCCTGACAAACTAAAAACAGCTTTTTACCGTTATTTGAACATATTAATTCACATGCCATGAAAAATTTACTCTTTTCTCTTATTTTACTGTTTTCAGCCACAATAATTCATGCTCAGCCCTGTTTCGACCTGGGCATTAAAGGCGGGACCACTCTGTCTGAATTGCATTTCAACAATTTAAACTACACTAAAGAAAATATCCTGAGCTATCATGCCGGTGCCTTTTCAAGGATAGGCTGGGGAAGGATTTATGTGCAACCCGAAGTTTATTTCAACTCAAGGGGTGGAGAACTGAAAAGTACAGGAAGTTTGGCCAACGACCTGATTACCAATTTTGACTTTTCCAGTGTGGATGTACCGGTCCTGGCCGGAATAAAGCTAGTCAAAGGCGATTTTTTCAATGTCAGGGTAATGGGAGGGCCAATGTTCGGGTTTCTCACTTCAAGCGATGTGGAGCCATCACCTCAGTTCAGCCGCGAGTATTTTAAGGATCATTTTTACGGTTGGCAATACGGATTGGGATTCGACCTATGGTTTATCACCCTGGATGCCCGTATTGAACATTCCCGCAACAGCGTGTATCAGTCGGACGATTTTACCACCCGGAACAACCTCTTCCTGATTTCAGCCGGGATTAAGCTATTCTGATCTGGTGTGACAGGACAGGCTGTATCTTGTGCATCAATGTGTGGGCATGATTTTAAAATATTTGCTCAACAAGGGCAATGGCTTACAAAGCGCTGCAGGACTGATAATGGTCTGAAATGCTGAGGGCAGGGCAGATCAGATTAGGATAATTTGTTTTTATAATCGGGATATCCGAATTCTCTTACCAGTTCAAAATTACCGTTACTGTGCAGGATCCCGATGGAGGGATGGTTCACTCCGTTGAAGAAATTGGTTTTCACCATGGTATAGTGGATCATATCTTCGAAAATGATCCGGTCGCCGCACACCAGTTCCCGGTCAAATGACCAGGATCCTGCAAAATCACCGCTTAGGCATGAGTTTCCTCCCATCCGGTAAGTCGGTTTTCCTTCCACAGGTTCGAAATATGAGCCGGTAATGCGTGGTTTATAGGGCATTTCCAGACAATCGGGCATATGGGCTGCAAAGGAGACATTCAACATGGCCGTTTTGATCCCCTTGTTTTCCACCACATCTAAAACCTCGGAAACCAGCACGCCGGTCTCCCATCCAAATGCAGAACCCGGTTCCAGGATCACATGAACGGAATGCCGTTTTCTGAAATTCTGCAGAATATCAATCAGCTTATCCACATCGTACCCTTTTCGTGTCATCAGATGACCTCCCCCCATATTGATCCATTTCACCTGAGGGATATAATCCCCGAATCGAAGTTCAAAAGCGGCCAGGGTTTTTTCCAGGTCTTCAGCTCCCGATTCGCAGAGGGTGTGAAAATGTAATCCTTCCACATTCTCCGGAAGTTGCTTCGGAAGGGAGGAGGCCAGTATCCCGAGCCTTGACCCAGGAGAACAGGCATTGTATATAAGGGGCTGAACTTCTGAAAATTCCGGATTCACCCGCAATCCCACCGATATCTTTTCAGGATAACCGAGAATTTGCCGGATATGGATGTTGAACTGGCTGAGGGAATTGAATACGATATGACTGCTGTAACTGAGTATCTCTTCAAAGTCTTCGGGAGTGTATGCCGGTGAATAGGTGTGGGCTTTAACCTTCATCTCTTCAAAACAGAGCCTTGCTTCATACAGGGAACTGGCAGACGCACCGCTCACAAATTCACGGAGAACCGGAAATACGCTCCACATGGAGAATCCTTTGAATGCAGGGATGATTTCTACACCCGCCTCCTTTTTCACCCTTTCAATGATGGAGAGGTTTTTTCTGAGCTTCTCCTCTTCAATCACAAAGCAGGGTGAAGGTACCTCCCTGAAGCGGTCAATCATCTATCTTAGTTTTTGTAGTTCTGCTTCAATTTTCCTGCTGACGGTCTCATTGGCCGGGACCAACGGGAGACGCAGCACATTCCGAATAACGCCCTGATAATGGAGCATGGTTTTGACTCCGGCCGGATTTCCGTCGTCAAACTGCAACCTGAAAAGTTCAATCAGTTCAAAGTGGAGCTGACGTGCTTCATTATATCTTCCATTCATGGCATGATGGATCAGGGAACTCAGCTTGAGAGGCAGCGCATTGGCGATGACTGAGATGATCCCCTCTCCGCCGATGGAAATAATGGGCAGTGCAAGCACATCATCCCCGGAGATCAGTTTGAAACGGGGAGGGGTATATTTTACAATGCGGGTGATCTGTGATAAAATTCCCGAAGCTTCCTTTACACCGATGATTTTTTCACTTGCTTCTGCCAGCCGGATGACAGTCTCCGCTTCCATATTCACGCCGGTTCGGGTGGGTACGTTGTACAGAATCACCGGTAAAGAACTGTGTTCGGCCAGGGTTTTAAAATGCCGGAAGAGTCCTTCCTGATTGGGTTTATTGTAAAAAGGAGTAACCATAAGCAAACCGCTGATGCCCTCTGGATCGAATTTTTCCAGTTTACTCAGCAATGCCCGGGTATCATTTCCACCCATGCCAACAATGACCGGCAAACGCCCCCTGTTCTTTTCCTTTACAAAAGCCACAATATCACGCTTTTCCTCTTCCGAGAGGGTAGGCGTCTCCGCAGTGGTTCCAAGTACCACTAGGTAATCCATTCCTCCCCCGATCTGGTTCTCGATTATCTGCTCCAGTGCGTCGTAATCCACTGTATAGTTATCCCTGAAAGGAGTAATCAAAGCTACTCCTGCTCCCGTAAAATCAAAATTCATGGTTTATTGTTAAAGCTTTGTAAATAAAAAATCTGTTGCTCAGCCAAATACAGAGAATCGGGCTGGTGGGATACATCAACTGAGAGATCATAAAAACCAGATTGGTTATAATCCCAGCCGATTTTAAAAGAAGCTGCCGAGAGGGCGGTAATTACTTCCAGCGGGTAAGAGGGGCGGACCGAAACGTTCAATAACAGATCGAATTCGGTGCTGATGAAAGTTTCATAGGCTCCCCCTTTGGGAAAACCCAGCCAGTCGGTATCTTTTCTGATCAATGTGTTGCTGTCGGCTGTTGTTTTAGCCTCTGAATAACATAGGTGACGCACGATCGCGGATTGTGACCTGAAATATTCCTGAAGGAAATTAAATGCCTTCACATCGTCCTCATGCCACAGGATCCCGACTTTTTTAGCCTGCGCAGGGGAAACAAGCACTATCCGGCGGTTCACTCTTGCAGCTTGCCGCCGTAATTTTTTACGGCTGTATTTTTCTATGAAATTCATCAGAGTGACAAAAATAATAAAAGATTGCAGATTTCTGCAGAGGGGCATCGATCGGCAGAATAAGGAATAACGTTTATGTCACTCAATCATTTTCAGGAAATCCTCTTCCGATAGAAGGGGGATATTCAGTTGCCTTGCTTTTTCCAGTTTGCTGGGCCCCATATTATCCCCTGCCAAAATATAATCAGTGTTTTTTGATATGGAAGTCACATTTTTACCTCCGTTCATTTCAATTAAAGCTTTAAGTTCTTCCCTGGAATGGCGGACAAACGTGCCGGAAATAATAATGGATAATCCGGCCAGTTTGCTGCTCCTGTTTTCTATTGCAGTTGTCCTGTCTTCAAAGAGAAGACCTGCTTTCTTAAGCCGTCCGATCATTTCCAAATGACGGGGATTGTTGAAATACTCCTTGACACTGCGGGCAATGCGCTCCCCGATTTCGTTGATGGAGGTAAGTTCTTCCATGCTCATCAGCTGAAGCTTTTCAATGCTGCCTGCAGCTGAAGCGAGATTCCTGGCCACGGTTTCACCTACATATCTTATTCCGAGTGCGAAAAGAACCCGGTAAAAAGGTACTTTCCTGGAATCCTCAAGGCTGTGGAGGATTCTTTCAGCCGATTTTTCACCCATCCTCTCCAGCGGTGTGAGCTGTTCCGACCGCAGATCGTAAAGGTCGGCCACATCGCTGACAAGCCGGTTCTGATACAGAAGGTCGACCGTTTCACTTCCTATTCCGTCGATATTCATGGCTTTCCTGCTGATGAAGTGTTCGATTTTGCCCTTAATCTGGGGAGGACAACCGGTGTCATTGGGACAGTAATAAGCTGCTTCTCCTTCACTTCTTCTCAGGGGTGAACCACACTCGGGGCAGTGGGTGATGAATTCCACCCTTTTTGCCATAGGATGTCGCAGGCTTGTATCCACTCCGACTATCTTGGGTATGATCTCGCCGCCCTTTTCAACCAGTACGGTATCTGCTTCATGAAGATCCAGACTGGCTATGATATCGGCATTGTGGAGTGAAGCCCGTCTCACCCGTGTTCCGGCCAGTTGGACCGGTTCCAGGTTGGCTACCGGGGTTACGGCACCGGTCCGGCCTACCTGGTAGTCGATCGACCGGAGCGTGGTGGAGACCTGCTCTGCTTTGAACTTAAAGGCTACGGCCCATCTTGGGGATTTGGCCGTGAATCCCAGTATCTCCTGTTGCCTGAGTGAGTTCACCTTGATGACCACTCCGTCGGTTGCTACCGGAAGATCAAACCGGGAGGTTTCCCATTTCTCCAGAAATTCAATTACTTCGTCAATGCGGTTACACAGCCTGATGTTCTGTGATACTTTAAATCCCATGGTACGGGCATATTCCAGATTTTCCCAGTGGGTTTGGTGCTTGAGAAACTCTCCGGGGATCATATAAAAATAAGCATCCAGTTTGCGGGTGGCCACTACCGAAGAATTCTGCAGTTTCAGCGTGCCGGAAGCGGCATTTCTCGGATTGGCAAACAGGGTTTCCCCGTTTTCCTCCCTTAACCGGTTCAATTCCTCAAACACACGGTAGGGCATCACGATTTCACCCCTGATTTCAAACTCGGGAGGGAAATCAGGTTTTCTGATCCGCAAAGGAATGGAAGCAATGGTCCGGACGTTGGCGGTAACATCGTCTCCCACCTCTCCGTCCCCCCGGGTTACCGCCTTTTCCAGCACCCCATTTACATAGGTAAGCGATATGGAAGTGCCATCAAATTTCAATTCACAAACATACTGGAAATCAACCTCCAATTCTTTCCTGATGCGTTGGTCAAAATCCCTGAGCTCCCCCGTTGAATAAATGTTAGCCAGAGAAAGCATCGGATACCGGTGCTTCACCTGTATAAACTCTTCATTCCGGTCGCTGCCGATCCGTTGGGTGGGAGAGGCAGGATCATATACCTCAGGATAAATCCTTTCCAGCTGTTCAAGCTCTTTCATCAGCATGTCATACTCGTAATCCGGGATTTCGGGAGCCGAAAGCACATAATACAGGTGGTTGTGACGGTCAAGCTCTTCCCTCAGATAATCAATCCTTTGCAGTGCTTCTTCTCTGTTCATTGTTATTTTATGTATAGTTGCTCTTTTCGGGTTACCTTATATCAGGGTTATTTCTTCCTACGAAAATAAGTTTTATATCCGTTTTTCGGGAATGATTTTGTACGGCTTAAAAAAATAAATTAGCTTTGTGCTATGATTTCTGGTTCTCCGGTCAGCCCTTCGCTGAAAGGAGTGAAAAGGGAATCCCGTGACTTGCCCATAGGTGGCAGGAAATCGGGAGCTGTACCCGCAGCTGTAAATCCATAAAGAAGTTCCGGCAACCCTCGCCACTTATCCGCTTCAAAACGGATTGGGAAGGCAGCCGAAACCGGATAAGCCAGAAGACCTGCCTTGAAATTGACTTCGTAGCTTTCGGGTGAAAGGCAAAGAGTAGGAATATCCTAATTTCTATCCTGGTCTTTAATGGGTTACGATCTGTTTTGCTGTGTGTCCGCATCCCGGTTGCCGATGGGGCAAATGATGTCGGCCGTAATAATCATTTCGTAGAGATGCATTTAAAAGTTATAAATGGGATCAGGTTGAAGCAGATGTTGTTTTTGCTTTGGTTATCCGGAAACAGTATGGCTGTGGCACAGTCGATTACCGATACGGTATTTCAGGTGCCCGCCGTGGTGATTAGTGCGCCACGGTACCAATACTTCAGGGAAAATACCCGAAGCGATGTTTTCTCGGGAGAAGAGCTGAGATTGAACGCTGGTGAATCACTGGGCAGTTTCCTGTCAGGTCATTCGGCTCTCAATATAAGATCCTATGGAAGTGGTGGCGGTGTAACCTCTGTTTCCCTAAGGGGAGTTTCTTCCAACCAGGTACAGGTGAACTGGAACGGATTTCCATTAAATTCTGTTTCTCTTGGTCAATGCGATTTTTCACTGATCCCGGCAGGTGGTTTTGACCGGATTTCTGTCATTTACGGTGCCTCGGGGTCTCTGTTCGGAAGCGGTACTTTCGGGGGGGCCATAAACCTTGAAAGCCAGATGTACCCGGGTGAGGGTACAGAAGGGGAGGTCAGGATCAGCTACCAGTCGCTGAAAAGTTTCAGCGGAAGCGGCTTTTTCAGGATTGGCAATCAGAAAGCAGCCCTTAAAAGTATCCTGTGGGGGAGTAATTCGGCCAATGAATTTAGTTATTATGATTATATCCGGCAAACCCGCAGGAAACAAACCGATGGTAACTGGAACGATGTCGGACTGATCCAACAGGGGGTGTGGAGCATTTCCCCCACATCCACGCTGGAGGCAAGTCTTTGGTATCAGGTGAAAAACTACCATATCCCGTCACGTATTGGCTCGACCTCTTATGAATTTCAGAAAGACTCGGTTTTCAATTTATTTGCAGCCTATAAAAAGGTTGCCAGTCGCTGGGGATTGCAGATAAAAGGGGCCATGTTCAGAAACGAACAGCTTTACAGGCAAAAAGGAGCGGGGCAATCCGATATTTTTAGTATAAACTCGAAAATCAGGTCTTGTCGTTTTTTCGGAGATGTCAATTTCAGGTACTATTTTAATCCTGAATTTTCTCTGGACGCGGGGGTAGTGGGTGCCCGTATCACGGCTGATGTATCGGCATTTGGGGAGAGAAAAGCGGAAAACGGGCTTGCGCTTTTTGGCGGTATCAGATACACTAAAAAGCTCCTTTCCTGGCAGGCGGAGATGCGGAAAGAATGGAACAGCAGTTTTCATTCCGGCATTCTTCCCTCTTTCGGAATGGTCTGGAAAGTGGTGCCCCGGAAATGGTCTGTCAGAGCGAATGTTTCTGAGAAATTCCGCAAACCGACTTTTAACGATTTATACTGGATCCCGGGCGGCAATGCCGCCCTGAAACCTGAAACCGGTTTTTCGGTTGACGGGGGTTCCTCCATTGTCCTTTTTCAACCATCAAAGACCCAGGTGACCGGAGACTTCGACTTATACTGGTCCAAAGTAAACAACATGATAGTCTGGCGTCCGGCGGGTGCCTACTGGTCGGCTGAAAATTACAGTCATGTAGGGTCTTACGGTATGGATGCCAAAATCATTCTCGATGCCAGAGTCCGCCGGTGGAATTACCACTCCTCACTTCTGGTGATGCTGAACCGTTCCACAGAGAAAACCGAATCGGGCAACAAAGCTATGTTATATGCACCGCGGATCATTACCTCATTTGAAAATCTGGTGACGACCGGGATCTTTAATTTCACTATCTGGCACCACTTTTTTGCCGATCGCTTCTATGATGAAAACTCCCTTCTCGATCCCTTTCAGACGTTTGACTTCCGTGCAGGGGCGCGGATTCAGAGAGGCAAAGAAACTATTGGAATGCAGTTTACACTTTACAACCTGACCGGCACCACGTATGAAATGGTAAGGCTTTATCCCATGCCGGGCCGCAACTGGATGGTGACCCTCAGTTATTCTTTTTAACGTAAATGATCACAAACCCAAAACTTTATAGGATGAAAAAAGAGATTTTTAAAAAAATGAGGATGTTACTTTCAATAACTGCAGTGTTGTTGACGTCATGTGAGCGGACCGATGACGAACCGGATATCACGGCAAATAACCTGAAAGGGGTTTTTGTTGCCTGTGAGGGCGATTTCGGCAGTGCAAACGGGGATATAACCTATTATAATCCGGAAACGAAGCAGTTGGTAAAAAGCCTTTATTATTCCGCAAATAAAGTAAATCCGGGCGATATTGTCCAGGCATTTGAAGTGGTGGATACCCTGGGATTCATTGTAGTGAACAATTCACAAAAGATTGTGGTGGTGAACATGAAGAATTTCACCAAAGTGAAAACGATAGATGGATTTTCTTATCCGAGAAGTGTGGTCAGGGCAGATGAAGAGAGCGTTTATGTATCGAACGGGAATGGCTTTTCGGATAACTATATCTACAAAATTGACCTGAGAACCCTGAAAAAAACCGATTCACTGGCAGTGTCCACCGGACCGGAAAAGCTGATCAAAGTGAAGTCAAAGGTATTTGCAGCCATTGCAGGGGGATGGAATAACAACGGGAACAGCGTGGTTGAGATTGACCCGGTGACCTTCAAAATTGACGAAACCTACACGGTAGCTCCCGTACCTGTTGATATTACGGTGGATAAGAATAATAATATCTGGGCTTTTTGCAAGGGGGTGGCTACCTATGATGCAAACTGGAATGTAACCTATGCGGGCATGGGAATTTCTAAAATCAACGTTTCTGCAAAGACGGTAAGCACTTTCCCATTGGCGAAGATGGCAGCTTCGGGGGTAAACAATATATCTGCCGGCAACAACGGCAGTAAGATCTGGTATCTTAACGACGGTCTTTATTCCATGGATGTAAATGCTTCTGTTCTTCCATCCTCAAAGGCTGTCGATAAATTGTTTTATGGTATGGAAATCGACCCCACCACTGGTTATATTTTTTGCCTTGATGCCATTAATTCTCAATCAGTTGTGTATAATTCGGAAGGTTTAGTCCAGTATTCTTTTGCTACCTCATCCTATCCCGGATCGATAGCTTTCAGTTATTAATACGGTCACGGCCGTCCTCCTATTTGACCGGACGGTTAATCCGGAAATAAAAAATGTGTTGCAATTTGTAACTGAAGTTAGAAAAGTGTTTATTTGCAAGCTTGATACAAATTGATAAGAAATAATGGAAATTGGTAAAAATAGCATGGTCACACTGATCTACGATCTGAAGATTGACGATCAGAATGGAGAAATGATTGAGCAGACAACCGAAGAACGGCCCTTAAAGTTTTTATATGGAGCGGGGTTGATGCTTCCGAAATTTGAATCTGAACTGACAGGCTTGAAGGATGGAGATCCTTTTGAAATAAAACTGCGTCATGATGAAGCCTATGGAGAGGTAAACGAAAATGCGATAGTAGATCTTCCGAAACACATCTTTGTAGTTGACGGCAAATTTGATACAGACTTCATTAAAGTGGGCAATGCCATCCCCATGATGAGCGGTGGCGGACAGAGGCTGAACGGACTGGTCCTGGCCGTAGAAGAGGAATCTGTACGGATGGATTTTAACCATCCTCTGGCCGGAGAAGACCTTTATTTCAAGGGAAAAATTCTCGAGGTTCGTTCAGCTACGGAGGAGGAGATCATGCAGGTATTTTCTGGTGGTTGCAGCTGCGGCAGCGGTGGATGCAGTTCCGGGAGTTGTGGCGAAGATTGCGGTGATGATTCAGGTAGCGGGTGCAGCTCAGGTTGCTGCTGTTAAAATGATTTGAATTTTAAATCCTAAAGTTTAATTTTACAGACTTTAACCGGGAAGCTGACTTTCGGTATAAAAGGACAAAATGAACACTTTTGGCAGGATTTTCAGGTTAACCTCCTTTGGTGAGTCCCACGGGAAAGGCATTGGGGGAATTATTGACGGATGTCCTCCTGGTATTGAAGTGGATTTTGAATTTCTGCAATCCGAACTGGACCGGAGGAAACCAGGGCAATCAAAAATAACCACCCAGCGTATGGAACCTGACCGGGTGGATTTCTTTTCCGGTATTTTTGAGGGCAAGACCCTTGGAACTCCTATCGCTTTTACGGTTTGGAACAAAGATCAGCATTCTGCTGATTATGATGAGCTGAAGAGTTTGTACCGGCCCTCGCATGCCGATTATACCTATCAGCAGAAATACGGTATCCGTGATTACCGGGGAGGAGGCCGGTCTTCGGCGAGAGAAACCATTGCCCGTGTAGTAGCCGGTGCTCTGGCCAAAATGATCCTGAAAAATGTAGGAGTGACTATACGGGCTTTTGTATCCGCCGTAGGGGATATTCAGCTCGGGAAAAGTTATCAGGAGTTGGATCTCTCTCTGACGGAAAAGAGCCTCGTGCGATGTCCCGATCCTGACACGGCTGAAAGGATGATTCAGAAAATTGAAGAGGCCGGTCGTACCCTTGACACAGTGGGAGGCGTCATTACTGGAGTTGTCACCGGTGTGCCCCCCGGATGGGGAGAACCGGTTTTTAATAAGCTGCATGCCGACCTGGGATTTGCCATGTTGGGGATCAATGCAGTCAAGGGCTTTGAATATGGTTCCGGATTTGAAGGTACCCGGTTGTCGGGATCTCAACATAACGATATTTTTGTAGTTACGGAGAATGGCGTACAGACCAGGACCAACCATTCAGGTGGCATCCAGGGAGGGATCTCAAACGGTGAAGATATCTATTTCAGGGTAGCTTTCAAACCGATTGCCACCCTGCTGAAAGAACAGGAAACGGTCGATATGGAAAGTAAGGCGGTAACCGTTTTGCCCAAAGGAAGACACGATCCCTGTGTATTACCCAGAGCGGTTCCCATTGTGGAAGCAATGGCTTCTCTGGTCATGGTCGATCACTACTTATTGCAAAAACTTTATACCCATTAAAATATGCCAAGGAAGAAAAGAGAAAGGAAAATGTTAATGCCCCCCATGATTAAAGGAATGTCAGTAACCGGTGTCCGCGGCCGGAAATCAAACGAAGTCTTCATGCTGCTGGAAGAATTTGAATCTATCCGGCTGCTGGACTACCAGATGATGAATCAGGAAGAGGCCGCGGTATGTATGGAGGTTTCCAGGCCTACCTTGACCCGGATTTACGACGAAGCCCGGCAGAAAGTGGCCTGTGCCTTTGTGGAAGGGCGGGACATTGTAATCAAGGGGGGAGTCGTCTCCTTCCAGCAAGAGTGGTTTAAATGCAACGCCTGTAAAACCCGGTTTAGTATGCAGGATGGTGTGAATGCGGAATGCCCTGCCTGTGGTTCCAATGAAATTATTTCAGTGAATTCACTGTATAAATAATTAGTTTATATATTTTATCTAAAGTACTTGAACTAAACATGTTATGGAAGAGTTGACTGTAGGATCACGGGTGGAACATCCCCGATATGGCCAAGGGATCATCAGCAAGGTGAACCTGGCGGCTTATGAGATCTTCTTCGAAAAAGGAGGAAAGGTGGAGCTTACCAAACGAAATACTGACCTTACAGTGGTTGAAGTGAAAGAGGAAACCCGACCACGGAACAGCCTTACGCTTAAAGAAGTGGAGGAGGTCCTTCTGAATGTGCTGGACCGTTTTAATGGATTATCCGCAGTTGTGGATTTGGGCGAAAAATGGAAAGGAGGGACCCTGATCCTGAAACCGGGTAATCCTTCTCTTCAGGTCAAGGAAATTCCCATTGAGACTTTTTTTCATAAGATTGTGATGTTACGTGACAGGTTAAGGGTTCTGGAACAGAATATTAATTCCCATCCGGGGCTTTCCGATGAAGAAAAAGTGAATCTTCAGCAGTATATAACCCGGATTTACGGCTCCCTGACCACATTTAACATCTTATTTGCTGACAAAAATTTCTATTTTACGGGTGCTAAATCATAGAAACTGAATGTATGAAAGAATCATGCATTATTTTAATTATGGTAATGAGCCTTTTTAATGGGGCTGCACAGGACTTTACCCTGAAGGTATGGCCAGATGGTGCACCTGACAGAAATGAAATTACTGCTCCTGAAGAGATGATTGGGGGTGTGCGGGTGAAAAATGTATCGGAAGCAGTGATGTACGTTTATCTGCCATCCAAAGAAAAAAATTCGGGTGCTGCCGTAGTGATTTGCCCCGGAGGGGGATACGCGATGGAGTGCATGGATTACGAGGGGTATGATCTGGCTAAGTGGTTGGCTGAAAGGGGAGTAGCCGGTATTGTCCTGAAATACAGGCTTCCGAATACCCACCATCAGATACCTTCTGAAGATGTCCGGAGAACCATCAGAACAGTCAGGAGCAATTCCGCAAAATGGGGCATCCAATCCAACATGGTGGGTCTTGCAGGTTCATCTGCCGGAGGCCATCTGGCTGCTACAGCAGGCACGCAGTTCGACAACGGTAAGCCCGATGCGGCCGATCCGATTGAAAGGATCAGCTGTCGTCCAGATTTTCTGCTTCTCCTTTACCCGGTCATCACCATGAAAGAGGAATTCACCCACCAGGGATCGAGGAAAAACCTGATCGGAGAGGGTTACAATCGCGATCTGGTTAATAAGTACTCCAACGAGTTGCAGGTGACTCCTCATACCCCTCCCGTATTTATGGTCCTGTCGGATGATGACAAAACTGTACCGCCGAAAAATTCAATCGAATTTTATTCAGCGCTGAAAGCTAATAATGTTCCTGCCGAGTTGCACATTTTTGCCAAAGGAGGTCACGGGTTCGGAATGAAGCACAACAACATTCCTGCTGATGCATGGCCCGATATGTTCCTGAACTGGTTAAAATCGGCCGGAATCATAAAATAGTAATATTGGAGACAAGCATACCTTGTCTCTTTTTTTATTGTCAAATGACACATCCTGTTAAGATATTCCGTTTTTGCCCGAGGTGCGGTTCCTCCAGGTTCCCGGCGGCGAGCGAAAGGTCATTCCGGTGTGAAACTTGTGATTTCATTTATTATATCAATTCATCGGCGGCTGTGGCAGCGCTGATATTTAATGAGAAGGGCAAATTACTCCTTACGCGGAGGGCGTTTGATCCAGATAAGGGGAAATTGGACCTTCCGGGAGGATTTATCGATCCGGGGGAATGCGCGGAAGAGGCTCTTGAAAGGGAATTGCTGGAAGAACTGGGAATCAGGGTGAAAAGCATGAAATACCTGACCTCCCGGGCGAATGAATACCTGTTCTCGGGGATAACCGTTTTTACCACTGATTTTGCTTACAGGGTGGAGCCCCTATCCCTCAAAGACCTGAAGGCTGGTGATGATATCACCGGTTTTGAATGGGTTGATCCCTGCAGGGTCGATCCTGCGGAGATTCCCGCAGCATCCATCCGCTTTTTTGTGAAGGAAATAGCTGTGCATGAATAAAGTAATTGCCGGCAGAATATCTGCCTTCAGAAACCTGATGAAGGGGGAGAAGCTGGATGCAATCTATTTTTCAGGTACCGATCCCCACTGCAGTGAATACCTTTCGGAAAGATGGCAGGTCCGCCGTTTTGTTACCGGTTTTACCGGATCATCCGGCGAAGTGGTGATTACACCCCATCATGCTGGTTTATGGACGGATACCCGTTATTTTTTACAGGCTGAAGACCAGTTGAAGGATACCGGTGTGGAATTGCATAAGCTCAGGGTACCTCAGGCAGTTTCTGTTCCTGAATGGCTTTCCGAAAATCTTCCAGTCGGTGCCAGGTTGGGAGCAGATCCCTTCTCATTGCCGGTGGAGACTTACAGGAAACTGTCGGAGATTTTGGCTAAAAAGAAGATCGAAGTTGTTTTTACACCGCGAATCCTTGATGAAATATGGAAAGAGAGACCGGCACTTCCTTCCCGTTCTGTTTTTGAACTTTCCGGATCGGTAACGGGTGCCACCCGACAGGAGAAATGGGCGGAAATAAAGAAAATCCTGACTGCCAGAGGTTGTACCATGACGGTCATTTCTGCACTGGATGAAATTGCATGGACATACAACCTACGCGGAAGCGACATAGCTTACAATCCTGTTTTTTATGGATTTGCAGTCATCGGTGAGAAATATAACCATCTTTTTCTGGGTGAGGGGGCTCTTTCGGGAAAGCTTTGCCTGCAATTAAAAAATGAGGGAGTCACCGTTTCAGGTTATCCGGAGTTTTATGACTTTCTCTCTGGTCAAACTGGGGAAAAGATCTTTCTGGATCAGACAAGTCTCAATACGGCCGCGTGGAAAGCTGTTCCACCCTCCTGCCAGCTTACCTGGGGAACTTCTGTTCCGGAGAAATTGAAGTCGGTAAAAAATCCTGTTGAACTGGCAGGATTCCGGAAAGCTATGCGCAAAGAGGGGGCAGCTCTGGTTGAGTTTTTATGGTGGCTTCAAAACCATATCGGAAAAATTGAAATCACGGAATATACCGCTTCCCGGAAATTGACGGAATTCCGTTCCAGGCAGGAAGGTTTTCTGGGAGAAAGCTTTGCTCCTCTGGTGGGGTATGCCGGGCATGGTGCCATTGTCCATCTGACGGCAGATGAGGCCAATGCTTACCCGTTACGGCCGGAAGGCTTGTTGCTGTTTGATTCGGGCGGGCATTATACCTCAGGAACAACGGATATTACCAGAACCGTGGCACTGGGGCCAGTCACTGCCCGTCAAAAGAGCGACTTTACCCTTGTGCTGAAAGGCTTGATAGGACTTTCTACGGCGGTGTTCCCCGCCGGAACCAAAGGGATTCACCTGGATATCCTGGCCCGGCAGTCGCTTTGGAAAAACGGGCTCAATTATGGTCACGGGACTGGACATGGTGTGGGGCATATTCTCAACGTCCATGAAGGCCCTGCTGCCATCCGTCAGGAATTCAACCCCCATGAAATCGAACCGGGCATGGTAATTACCAATGAACCGGGTATCTATCGCACCGGAGAATATGGCATCCGCACAGAAAATATGATGGTTTGCACGGAAAAAATAACCACGGAATACGGGAAATTTTTTGGATTTGAAACATTGACCTTATGTCCTGTGGATGTTTCACTGATCGAAATGAGTTTGCTG
>CAYWTT010000041.1:0-15076 GCA_964461245.1 uncultured Prolixibacteraceae bacterium
ACTGGAATTTCTCTTTTCGCTTCCGAAATAGAGAAGAAACTTCAGCTTTTATTACAATTTTCTGGTTTTCATTTTTTTAATCCTTTTATTCACGTATCTTTTTACCCCAAACGATTAAGCATGAACCGTAATGTGAAAGATGAGCAACAGCACGGAATTACCTTGTTTTGGTTCCGCAGGGACCTCAGGCTAAATGACAATACCGGTCTGTATGAGGCATTGAAGTTTAACGCCCCTGTCCTGCCCGTATTCATTTTCGATTCCCATATTCTAAACCGCCTTATCGACAAAAAAGACAGACGGATATCTTTCATTTATGAAGTATTGAGCCAGATTCACAATGAATTGGTCGGGAGAGGAAGCTCTTTGCTGGTTCTGAAGGGAGATCCCCTGGAGATGATAAGGAATCTGACCCAAAAATACCCCGTTAAGGCGGTATATTGCAACCACGATTATGAACCTTATGCCCGTGAACGCGACCAGGTTGTTTCAAAATGGCTGCAAACACAGCAAATTTCTTTTTTTTCTTTTAAAGACCAGGTGATCTTCGAAAAGACGGAAATCATGAAGGGAGATGGAACTCCCTACACAGTCTTTACTCCCTACTCCGTGAAGTGGAAACAGAAGCTGGGGGAAGATGAATTGAAATTCTTCCCGAGTGAACAATTCAGGGAGATGTTTTATCAAACAGCCCCATTTCCGTTTCCGGAAATTGAAGATTTCGGATTTGAAAAAGTGGATACGCCTGCAGTAAATCCCGTGGTGGATAAAGAGATCATCCGGAACTACCATCTCACCCGGAATTTCCCGGCTGTCGACGGAACGACCAGGTTAAGTGTCCATCTGCGTTTTGGCACTGTAAGTATCCGGGATCTGGTTATAACAGCGAGGCAGTTAAACGAGGCGTGGTTGAATGAACTGATCTGGAGGGAGTTTTTCATGATGATCCTGTATCACTTTCCTCAGGTGGAAACAGCAAGTTTCAAAAAACAATACGAGTTTATCAGGTGGCGGAATCACGAAGATGAATTCAGAAGGTGGTGTGCGGGTGAGACCGGCTACCCTATTGTGGATGCCGGCATGCGGGAACTGGTTGAAACAGGCTTCATGCACAACCGGGTGAGGATGGTTGCTGCCAGCTTTCTGACCAGGCATCTGCTTATTGACTGGAGATGGGGAGAGGCCTGGTTTGCCGAAAAACTGCTGGATTTTGAACTTTCTTCCAACAACGGGAATTGGCAATGGGCTGCAGGCTGCGGTTGCGATGCAGCGCCCTGGTTCAGGATATTCAATCCCGGGGAACAGCAAAGGAAATTCGATCCCGACAAAAACTACATCGGGAAATGGATTAAGAATCCGGATGGCCCGGGTTATCCACCCCCCATTGTCGGGCATGCCTTTGCCCGGGAAAGAGCCATTCAAACCTATAAAACAGGCCTCGGGACCACTGTTTAAGAATACTTAAGCCCCAAAGCTTTGCATGTACCATATAGCCGGATTTTTTGGCAAGCGGTTTGTATCGGTAAAAAAAATCCTGTATGAGAACACCAGTTATACTTTTAGGGAAATGAAAAAGAAATTCTATCTGGTCCCATTTTTGCTGGCGATCTACTTTTGTTCATTTTGCCAGACTGGTTTCAGGGACAAACTTTCCACTGCCGCAATGGAACTGACGAAGGTCTTGGTCAGATATGACCCGGCTTATTACCGGATTTCATACCCTGGTGGAGATATTCCGTCCGGCAAAGGGGTATGCACCGATGTAATCATCCGGGCTTACCGGAGCATTGGAACCGACCTGCAGAAAGAGATACATGAAGACATGATCCGTAACTTTGAAAAATATCCGCATTACTGGGGATTGTCAAAGACCGACCCCAACATCGATCACCGGAGAGTCCCCAATATGATGATGTTCTTCACAAGGAAAGGGCTGGCCAAAGCCATAACCGATGATCCGAAAGATTATCTGCCAGGAGATCTGGTATGCTGGGACCTGGGAGGAGGGATCACCCATATCGGGATTGTGGTACACCTCAAATCGGACGATGGCAAGCGGAACCTGATCGTTCACAACATTGGCGGGGGACAGGTGCTGGCCGACTGCCTGTTTAAATACCCCATCATCGGTCACTTCTATTATGAAAAATGATGGATGAACCTGAAACCGACAGAACAGGAAATTTTCAGGTCAGCGAAGCAAAGAGGCAGGACACACATCCCGGAATGTTGCCTCCATCCGGTGAAAAACCAGGTCATCGGAATGGAAGGCAAGATCCGTTTTAATGAAGATATACCGTCCGGCTATAGATACTGCCTCATTTCAGCAACTGTCTTGTGCAGATCCCGTTCCAGTTCCAGCAATCTTTCACGGCTTTGGTAGAGGAGAGAAAGCTCCATCAGGTAGTCGATCAGGGAGGTTTCCCCCATGTTCAGCGCTTTCAGAAGCATTTCCGAATTGTCCAGTGCAGCCAGGTTTTCACGATACAGGACCACCATTTTTTGCAGTTCGGCCGCCTTGTCATAACTGGCTTTCAGGGATTGCCGGAGTTCCATTCGCCCTGCTATTTCCCGGCTTTCTGCCGCCAGGGTTTTTGCTTTGGCAAATTTTACCCTGTTTTTATCCGCCCACAACGGAATGGTTATCCCTAATGTGATCCCCTGAAAGTGTTCACCGACCACCTTTTCGCTCATATAACCGGTGGAGAATCCGGGCAAAGCGAGTGCGTCGTTCAGCTTCACCTCACGGCGGCTCACGTCGGTTTCGAGTTGCAGCCATTGTATCCCGGGATGCCCGGACTCAGCCTGCCGGTACATTTCCTCAAAATCAGCGGGAATTACAGCCTGCGGAAACAAAGTGTCGTTCAGTTCTACTGCCACGCCTCCATTCAGTACTTTCAGAGCTGAAATCAGCATTTTCCTTTCTGCGGCGTTCCTCTCCCAAGCCTGCCTGGCATTCAGGAGAGCCAACTGTGCCTTGTTATAATCGGGTAAACCAGATTCTCCGGTCTTAAACTTTAATCTGTAGGCCTCCGCGGTTCTTCCAGCATCACTAAGCTGCCTTTTTAATTCAGCCTCCAGGGCATTGGTGTAAACCAGGTCAATGCATAAAAGCCGGGCCTGCAAAAGGATCTGCATCCTGCCTTGCTCTAATCCCGATTCCGCCTGCCGATCACGGAGTCCGGCAATCTGACTCCTGAAATGGTAGGCAGATGGGAAGTCAAACGATTGTTCCACACTGACATCGGTACGCTTCCCGATTGCGGATGGAGATCCCCACAGATACCCGTATCCTGCTTCGGGATTAGCAGGAAAGATGCCGGTTTTGTTCCCGATCTTTTCTGCCTCCATCTGCTGTCGCATAGCGCGAAGGGTCAGATTGTTCTTCTCAATATCCGACACAACCCTATCAATTCCGTTCTGCCCATGGAGGGTGGATATCAGTAACAGAAAAGCCGGAAGTAAGACCAATTTTTTCATCCGTTGTTTTTTTTACGTTTTTCGCGGTTCAAAAATATACTGAACATAATAGGCACAACATAAATATTCAGGAGGGTGGATGTAAGCAAACCTCCCAGTATTACTTTTGCCATGGGGCTCTGGATTTCGTTTCCCGACATATCGCCCCTGACAGCCAGCGGGATCAGTGCCAGTGCAGCAGAAAGGGCGGTCATCAGAATCGGGTTCAGCCGGTCAGCAGATCCCCTGATCACGGTTTCCAAAAGTGGTGTTTCTTTTTTCAGGAGATAAAGGTAGTGGGAAATCAGCAAAATTCCATTGCGGGTAGCAATTCCGAAGAGGGTAATAAATCCAATGATGGCAGGGATGCTCATTATACCCGAAGTAAAACGGATGGCAAAGACCCCGCCAATCAGTGCCAGTGGCAGATTGAGTAAGATAATGCCGGCCAGTTGGAAATTCCTGAATTCGTGGAAAAGCAGCAGGAAAATGGCCAGGATGGAGAGCAGGGAAGCAAGCAGGAGGATCCTGGAAGCCTGGGCTTCACTTTCAAATTGACCTCCGTATTCGATTCGGTAATTCTCGGGCAACGAAATCCCGCTTTCTATGCGTTGTTTGATCTCCCTCACGGCTCCATGCAGGTCGCCTCCCGCCATATTGGCCGATATCACGATTTTCCGCTGGACGTTTTCACGACTGATAGAAGCCGGCCCAGTAACCGACACCACCTCTGCCACCTGTTCCAGGGGAATTTTACCTCCATCACGGGTATCGATCAGAGAAGACCGGATTCCCTCCACACTCTCCATGAATTCCGGGCGAAGACGCAATACCAGATCAAAACTGCGCTGTCCCTCATAGATTTCTCCCAGCTTCTCCCCACCAAGGACGTAATTCACAAACTCATTAAAACTTTCAGTGGTTATCCCGTAGAATGCCAGCATATCCCGGTTAGCCCTAATCTGTATCTGTGGTGTTTCCACCTGTTGTTCCACATTGATGTCAACAAGGCTCTCAATTCCCCCGATGCTGTTTTTGATATCATTTCCGATTGTATATAATCTGTTCAGGTCGGGACCGAAGAGTTTAATGGCAATGTTGGCGCGGGTACCCGACAACATGTGGTCAATACGGTGACCCAGTGGTTGCCCGACAGTGGCAGCTATTCCCGGAATTCCGGCCAGCTTAGACCTTACCTCCGCCATAAATTCAGCTCTTTTTCTCTCCTTCAGCGTAAAATTGACATCAATTTCAGCACTGTTGGTGGTCTGAGAATGTTCATCCAGTTCTCCCCTTCCGGTACGCCGGGCTGTGGATGTGACCTCCGGAACCGACAGCAATTCGGTTTCAACGAGGTTGCCGAGCCGGTTGCTCTCATCCAGTGAAGTCCCGGGCTGAGTGATAACGGAGAGGGTAAGCGTCCCTTCGTTGAACTCCGGCAGAAAACTGCGCCCCATAGTGGCAAACAGGGTCAACGAAATTGCCAGCAATCCCAGAACGGGGATAAGGATCGTCTTTTTATGTCGAAGCGACCATACAAGCGACTTTTCATAAATCGATGACAGCTTACTAACCAGCCATTTCTCCTTTTCATTTTTTTGAAGATATTTTTCATTGGCCAGTAACATCTGCGACAACAGGGGAGTGAGAGTCATTGCCACCACCAGGGAGGTAAATAACGATACCAAGAAAGCAATGCCAAGCGGCTTCAACATCCTGCCTTCCATTCCGGAGAGGAAAAAAAGCGGCGTAAATGCCACCATGATGATCAGTGTAGCGTTGAGGATAGAAGCTCTGATCTCTTTGGAAGCCTCATAAACCACGGTAAAGGAGTTTTTCCGCTGTTCCTGGGGCAGTTTCCGGTTTTGCCGGAGGCGTCGGTACACATTCTCCACATCGATGATGGCGTCATCCACCAGAGATCCGATGGCGATGGCCATTCCTCCCAGACTCATGGTGTTGATGTTTAGACCGAGAAGATGCAGTACTACCACCGATCCCAGCAGCGAAAGAGGGATGGCAAGCAGAGAAATAAGGGTGGTCCTGAAACTCCCTAGGAAAAGAAAAAGAATGATAACCACAAACACCGCCCCTTCAAACAGGGCTTTGCTGACGTTATGAATGGATGTTTCAATGAAATCGGCCTGCCGGAATATTTTCGTGTCCAGTTTCACATCGGGCGGAAGCGTTTTCTGCAACTCCGCCAGGTTTTTTTCGATTCTCCGGGTAACATCCAGGGTATTGACATCAGGCTGTTTCGAAACTGAGAGAATGATGGCTGGATGGCCATTTTCCGAGGCATATCCCATTTTTACTGCACTCCCGGTTTGAACCTCAGCCACGTCATTTATGAGGACAGGTTTTCCATCCATCCATTTGATAAACGTTCTTCCCAGCTCTTCAGGGTCACTGGTCCGTGCAATTCCCCGCACCACATATTCGTTACCGTATTGACGGACCACTCCTCCTGAAGAATTTTGAGACATGCTCCTGCAGGTTTGGATCAATTCAGCCATGGAAACCCGTAAAAGATCCATTTTATGAGGATCGGCCACCACCTGGTATTGTTTGTAATCTCCTCCAATGATGGTAACCTGCGAAACACCGCCTGTGGATAACAACATCGGTTTCAGGTTCCAATCTGCCAGGGTCCGGAGTTCCATCATACTGGTTTTTTCTGCCTGCATCCCAATGAAAAATATTTCACCCATGACACTTGACTGAGGTGCCAGAACCGGCTGGCTCACTCCGGCAGGCATCTGTGAAGAAACCGTCATCAGTTTTTCACTCACAATCTGACGCGCCTTTAAAATTTGAGTACCCCAGTCGAATTCCACCCAAACGAAAGAATAACCCAGCGAGGAGGCAGAACGCACCCTTCGGACGCCCGATGCCCCATTTACAGCCGTTTCAATGGGGAAAGTCACCAATCTTTCCACCTCTTCAGAGGCCATACCGTGGGCATCGGTCATAACTACCACAGTGGGGGCTGTCAGATCGGGAAATACATCAACATCCATACGGAAAGCCGTACGGATACCGGCAATAACCAGTAAAAGTGAAGCCAAAAGGATGATAAACCGGTTGTTCAGTGAGAATTTAATAATTTTGTTGATCATGGTCGGATCGTCTTAGTGAACATGACCAGCATGCGGATCGAGTGCTCCGGAGTTCTTGGCCAGCTTGACCATGATGGCTCCTCTGATGACAATGCGGTCATTCAATGAAATCCCGCTGACAATTTCAGTTTTCTGACCATCGGTTGTCCCGATGCGAACTTCCCTTTTTTCAAAAAGTTCAGGAGTCACCTGGACAAATACAAAATAGACTCCCTGCTCCTCAATCAATGCAGACACTGGAACAGTCATGGCTTCCCGGTCTGATTTGGTTTTCAGATCAATTTCCACCAGACTACCGGGAATAAAACCGCCCGGATTGTCAATCTCAAAACTGACCGGGATCCGATAATCCGGACTGTTGAAACTCTGTCCAACCGAAATGATACGGCCATGAAGTTCATCCAGTGAAAACACCCTGTTATCTGGGAGCATACGGATGGTTGCCGAAACAATCGATCCCAGTGACAAACTGTGTTTCTGTTGAAATGCGGCAGTCAGCAACAGCGACCTGTCCCGGCAAACCACCATCAGGGGCTGTCCCGCATCCACATACTGACCGTTCTTTACCAACATCTGCCTGACAAAACCGGTCATAGGTGAAATGACTTTCTGCCCGGCCAAAGAGAAGTTCTCCTCCAGATTCTCATAAACCACCCTGCAATTCTCATAGTTATTCCGGGCATTCAGCAGCTCCTTTTCCGAAACGATCTTTTCTTCCGACATGGTTTTCATTCGCTCATAATCAGCCCTGGCTTTCTGAAAATTGTTCTGAGCCTCCAAATACCTTACCGAAATATTATTATCGACCATGCCACTTCCGGAAACGGTCAGCATATACTCCCCCTTCTTTATCCCGCTCCCTTCCAGCAAGGTTTTGGCACCCATCATGACCAGGCCGCTTGTCTTTGAAGCAATGATCATTTCATTTCCGGGCGTCGTTTCAATCCGTGCCACACTTTTTATTACCTGCCCGAAAGGTTCCTGCTTAGCGTAACCTGTCGAAAAATCGATTTTCCATGATTGTTCTTTTGTGAAAACCACACTGTTAACCTGGGATGGCTGGTTCTTTTCCGCTGCCTCGTCAGCCTCCTCCTCCGATGCGAAAACCTGTATTCCGGGAACCGACACCTCATATTCAGCCGAATGGGTGTGAATCCGGAATATTAATTGTCCCACTCCCTCTTGTCCGGGTTGAAAAACAAAACGATAAATTCCCTTGCGGACCGGGGTATCTGTTGTCTCACGCAGTTCCTTGCCCCCGATAACCAGCAGGGATGTCACATAACTGCTATCAAGTGCCTTAAAATCGGACAGGGTGGTAAAATGTGCCAACACATTGCCCTTCTTTCCTGACACAAAAGGATCCGCTTCCACAAAAAGTTCGATATCTGCGGAATAAACTGCATACTGGTTCCTGATTTCTTCATGCTCATGGGACTGGACGGCAGGATGGTTATGGCAGCCTGCAGTAATGAACAACCAGGAAATAAAAAATAAATTACTTTTCCTCATTGAAATGGCATTCAAATTTTACAAATCACTGATATTAAATGGCATAACACAGAATTAAGTCCAGATGCCATTTTAGCATGTAAAATTTAAATTACCGGAGGTGCGCGCAGGTTAAGGAGGGGTGTATAAAACAGGGGATGGAGAGTAATCTGAAAATCAGGAATTTTTCCTGGTTTCACCCTTTCTGTTACATCCTGGTTCCACAAATCCGGAATGACAGCCACAAATTTATCCTCAGAGGTATTGGTGTCTTTCTTTTCCTCGTGGAGGGCAGCTATTTTGGTCTGACCGGACGGAAGAATAGAAACTTGTTTCAGGATGCAAAACTGCTCGTGATCTGCTGTACCATGTTCATGACTGCAGCCTTGCGGGTGCCCCTCCACGGGTCTTTCGCTTTTCGGGCAATGACAGCTATGGAAACAGATAGCTCCCGACTGATGATGATGATGCGGAATGACGGTATGAACCAGCATCATGACAAATGACACCAGGACAAAAACTGCCGATATCTTGCTTCTTTTCACCCTCCGGGATTTTACCGCAATATTAACTATATTAACTGAAAAATGGATGATCTTGTTTTTCTTTTATAATTTTACGCAGCAAAAATAAACAATACAAAATATCTGATATTAATGCAAGGTATTGTCAAAGAGGAATTAATAACATCAATCTGCTTATTCAATGAAACGACTCATTTTATTTGCCATTGTGACTTTATTTCTGTCACTCAATCTGGAAGCACGTACAGCCGATCCCGACACAACCCTGACCATCAAGTTTGAGAAACTCATCTACGATTATGGGACGATAACTGAGGGAGGCAACGGAACCTGCGAATATGTTTTCAGCAATACAGGTAATACACCGCTTATTCTGAACAATGTAACCGCTTCCTGTGGCTGCACAGTACCGGAATGGACTCATGAACCTGTTCAGCCCGGTAAAACCGGCATAATCAAGATAAAATACAATACCAATATCGTAGGCACCTTTGTCAAAACGGTCATTGTAATATCAAACGCAAAAAATTCGCCTGTTATACTCACGATCAAGGGCAATGTCATCGAAAAATAAAAGTACCCCTACCCATGCTGAAAGAGCAGCCAATTACAGGGAAGAATGGTTCAGTTGTTCCCAATCGGTTTTTGCAGCCTACGCACCCGATTTCGGAATCTCAGCCGATACCGGACTAAAGATAGCCACCCCCTTCGGTGCAGGCATGGGGAAACAACAATATACCTGCGGAGCTGTTACCGGCGCACTTATGGTTTTGGGGTTGAAATTCGGAATGGGGGAAAATGATCCGGCAGAAAATAAATCATTGACTTATTCCAAAACCTTAGAATTCATGGAAGAATTCAAAAGGATCAATGGTTCAATCAGTTGTCTGGAATTACTGGACGGTCTTAACATGAACGATCCCGCTGATTATCAGCAGATGCTTGATCAAAAGATGTTCATTAACCGCTGTAATAAATATGTGGATGACGCAGTCAAAATTCTCAATAAAATACTAGAAAATTAATTTTTAGTATTTTATTAAAATTCCGCATCCAGCAATAAGGTGTTAATGCCTTAGGGTTAATCAGAAGAAAAAACATCTGTTAACGGGAGATGGATAATAATGGCGCTGGAGAGCCGTTCATTTTCAGTAATCAGAATTCCTATCCGGAAATAATCCGGTGAATCTGACTCTAAAGGCAAAAGTATTATCGAAATATATAAATTAAAACATGTAAATTATGATAACTAATGAATCATCACGCAGGGAATTCTTAAAAAAGACGCTGGCATTGTCGGCTGCTGTCGCAATTCCCGGTGTACTCACAGAGAAAGTATCAGGCAAAACCCTTCCTGCCGGAAGAATTCTCCCTGCAAGTGAACGGGTTAATCTGGCCTGTTGTGGTATCGGTTTTCGCGGAGGCGAAGATGTGATGTCATTTTATGACACGGGACTGGCCAATATTGTTGCACTATGTGATGTGGATATGGGGGCTCCCCATACCCTCAAAGTTCTGGAAAAATTTCCCAATGTACCGCGCTTCCAGGACTTCAGGAAGATGTTCGACAAGATGGGAAACCAGATTGATGCCGTATCGGTGGGAGTACCCGATCATTCCCACTTCCCGATTACGATGATGGCCATGACGCTGGGGAAACATGTGTATGTTGAAAAACCGCTGGCAAGAAGCTTCCAGGAGATCGAACTGCTCATGAAGGCTGCCGCAAAGTACAAGGTGGTCACTCAGATGGGGAACCAGGGGCACTCCGAAGCCAACTATTTCCAATTCAAGACCTGGGTGGAAGCCGGAATCATCAAAGATGTAACCGCCATTACCGCGCACATGAATTCATCACGACGCTGGCATGGATGGAATACCGCCATCACCAAATTTCCCGACGGGCAACCCATACCGGAAACGCTTGACTGGGACACATGGCTTTCAGCCACTCAGTTTCATGAGTACAACAAAGACTTTGTCAATGGGCAGTGGCGCTGCTGGTATGATTTCGGCCTCGGTGCCCTTGGCGACTGGGGTGCACATATCATAGACACTGCCCACCAGTTCCTCAACCTGGGATTGCCCTATGAGATCAATCCGATCAAACTGACAGGGCATAATGCATTCTTTTTCCCGCAATCATCCACCATTTCCTTCAAATTTCCCAAAAGGAAAAAGATGCCGCCTGTTGAAATCACCTGGTACGACGGAGTCAATAATATTCCCCAGGTACCCGAAGGATATGGCGTTTCGGAACTCGACCCGAACATCCCTCCGACCGGGACTGGGAAAATTCAACCGGTCAAATTGAATCCCGGCAAGATTATTTACAGCAAGGAACTGATATTCAAGGGAGGATCCCATAGCAGCACGCTTACAATCATCCCGCCTGAAAAGGCAGAAGAGATGAAGTCCAAGCTGCCGGAAGTTCCTAAAAGCCCTTCCAATCACTTTACCAATTTTCTCCTTTCCTGTAAAGGTCAGGAAAATACCCGTTCACCCTTTGAAATTTCAGGACCGTTGAGTCAGGTGTTCACACTGGGTGTTATTTCCCAGAGGCTGAACACAAAGATACTCTTTGACAGGAAAAAGAAGATCATTACCAACAACAGTCTGGCCAACAGCTTGCTGGCAGGACCGCCGCCACGCAAAGGATGGGAGGATTTTTACAAAATCTGATATGCTTTGAAATTTCACTTGAACTGGAATTTTGTTCGGAAAATTCGATGTTCCCAATTGGTTGATTTCAAGCGTTTGGGCGTCGGGAAGATTTAAAACATCAAAAAAGGTTTGCTAAATTGAATTATTAAAGTTACATTTGGAACAGTTACAGACGTTCTTTGAACCAAAAATATGCCGCATCGATTCTAAAGTTGGTAAACTCAACAGTACATATTTTAACGAGAAAGCTTTCTGTCTCGAAAACAGGCCTAGTAGTTCCGCCTCACGCGGGATGAGTCCTGCCTTAAGCAGGACCGTTGGACGTTTGAGAGGCAGGGCACTCAAATCCTGTTCACCGGGGTTTTACGCAATTAGAATTGGTGCGGTTTTTTGTTTTAAGGATCCTTTCCGTTATACTTTTAATCAGCAGCAAAACAGAGATTAGAACCGAGATTCTTCCGATATAATCGCCGTATCTGACATAAAAGGTGATCTGATTATTGAGGTTAAAACTCCCCTCAAGGGCATCTTCCACCCACCACCGGCTGGATAGAACCACATCCCCCCGCTGGTTGATGATACCGGAAATACCGGTATTAGCCGATCTTACAATGCTTCTCCGCGTTTCTATGGCCCGCAGGCGCGCAAACGAAAAATGCTGCCTGTATCCCGGTGTATTCTTCCACCATCCATCGTTGGTGATGATAAAAATGGCGTGAGCTCCCTTCCGGACAAACCGGGCCAGGTACTCTCCAAAGACAGACTCATAACAGATGGCAGGAGCTATCCGGTCGCCATTGCCGGCTGTAAAATTCTCCGGTTCCGGTTGTTTACCCAGACTTCCTGTTGTACCTCCCAGGTTGATGATAAAAGAATCAAGGAATTTCAGGTATTTCCTGAACGGCATTTTCTCCACACCCGAAACCAGGATGGATTTATGGTAAGTCTGGATATTCCCGGCAGAATCGGTAAAAATTGCCGTATTGAACACATCGTAATATTTACCGTCGTGGGTATGCCGGGCGGTCTGGGGTACTTTGTCCATATCATTGTAGAACCTGTATGTGGAAGCGCCAATAATTAGCGAAGAATTACCTCCCTCTTTCGTCAGCTTCTGTAGCCGCCTGATGGCCGGATAATCCGGAAGCTTAGCTTCATTCCAGTCTTGTTCAAAAACAGTCTCAGGGCCAACGATATAGTCGGTTCCGGAGTGGATATGCGATTCGGTAATACGGATATATCTGAGAAGTTTATCATTCAATGCACCCTCGCTGTGCGTTTCGGAATAGGGATCGATATTGGGCTGAATGATAAGGACCTTCCGCGGATCCGGCTTTTCGATGTAAGAACGGTATAGCAAAAAGGAGACCAGTAAAGGCAAAAAAATGGTCATTAAAAGGGTAGCCCCTGAGATCATCACTCTTTGTATATCTGTTTTGGCTGCCAGCCGTTTCAGAAAGAAATACAGAAGAATATTGACCATCCATATCCAGAGACTTCCTCCCAGCACACCGGTATACTCGTACCATTGTACCAAGGCCGGATTGTTGGCAAAGCCATTTCCCAGATTGAGCCAAGGCCATTCAATATCCCAATGGTAATGAGCCATCTCAAAGGAAAGCCATAGTGCCGCAATGGCCAGATAGCCGGTTGTCTTCCGTGACCGGGTTCTGATCAGGTGTCCCAGAAGAAAAAAAAGCGACATCAGCAGAGAATTGGCCACGATGGCCAGAAAAGCCCCAATGGGGGTAGCATGAATGATCCACCAGGTGGTCATTATATTCCAGGTCAGAAATGCCACAGCAGAATAACACCAAAAATGAAAACTGCCGCGTCTGACAGGATTGTTCACATAATAATCATCAATCAGCAGAAGCGGGAGGAATGCCGCAAACAAGATCCATCCGGGAAATCCCAGCCAGGAAAGGCTCAGCATTAAGCCCGCTGAAACCGACAGCAACAATCTGACAAGTCTGTTCATCATACTGACATAATTTGAAAAGAAAAAACTAAATTAGCCGAAAACTGTTCTGTTGAACAACCAAAGATTCACAAATTTTACTGAACATTCCCAATCGGATGAGAAAGAAATTATTCATACCTATCTTACTTTTCCATTTTTTTTCTATTCCAAAGCAGGCTCTTTTTGCCCAGCAAATCCGTACACATAAAATCTTCGGCCCTGAATACCAGAATGTCAGAATCTCAGGAAACAGCTTGAACGGAGCAGTCTATTTTTTAACATCGGGACATGGCGGACCAGATCCTGGGGCTATGGGAAAATATCTGAAACATACCCTGTGCGAGGATGAATATGCCTATGATGTAACGCTGAGGCTGGGCCGGAAACTAATCGAGAACGGTGCCACCGTTTTTTTCATAATCCGTGATCCGAACGATGGCATCCGGGATATGCAATATCTGAAAGCCGACAAAGATGAATACTGCTATCCTGATCAGGTGATTCCGCTCAACCAGGTGGAGCGGCTAAAGCAGCGTACAGATGCCATTAATACCCTCTCAAATAAAAACAAAGGTAAATTTCAACGGATGGTTGCTATTCATGTGGACTCACGGAGTAAAGGAAAGAACATCGATGTATTCTTTTATCACGACAGATTGAGCAAAACGGGGGAAAAAGCGGCCGCCATACTTAAAAACACGTTTGAGGACAAATACCGGAAGCATCAACCCGACCGCGGATATGAAGGATCGGTATCCTCCCGGAATCTCTATGTGGTCACCCATGCAAAGCCGGTCTCTGTTTTTATCGAATTGGGGAATATCCACCACAGCCTTGACCAGAGGCGCATCATTGATCCCGATAACAGGCAGGCGTTGGCTAACTGGCTGGCCGAGGGACTGATCAGGGATTTCCGGAATAACAAATAAGAAAAGGCAGCGGCAGGAGGCAGTGCAGACCGGCTATCAGAAGGGTCATACAGGTTTTCAAATCCAGCCTGGTCTATAAGCCTTAAAAATCAAAGAATTCGTCCAGATCACGGCGCTCTTTCTTGGTAGGCCTTCCGCTACCCCGGTCACGGCTTATCCATTGCATATCTTTCTGCATTTCGAGTATGGCCAGTTCTTCCGGAGGAGTCACTTCCAACATGTACTTTTCCAGTTCTTTCGCCCCCACCCTGCTTCCCGGATAAGCGATCACCTTATAGCTTCTGTAAATCGGCGATCTCCTGACTTTAACCACGTCACCGGGTTTCACGCTACGGGAAGGTTTCACGGGAAGACCATCCACAAGAATATGTCCCTTGTTACAGGCTTCTGTGGCCAGACTCCGGGTCTTAAAGATCCGGACCGACCATAGCCATTTATCCATTCTTACCGTCTCAGGCATGGAAGATGCGATAAAGATAATGCAACCAAAATCACTCTTTCTTTGTGTTATTGATGTTCATGGTCCTCTCGACCCCAAGGGTACCGAAATTCTGAATCACCCCGATTGCAGTTTCAATCAACTGCGGAAGCCGTTTCTGTTCTTCAGTGGTCCATTTACCCAGGACATATTCGACTTGGTATCCCTTGTTAAAATTGTCGCTGATTCCGAAGCGGAGCCTCGGAAATTCATGGGTTCCCAGCACTTCTATGATATTCCTCAACCCGTTGTGCCCTCCGTCACTTCCTTTAGCCTTTAAGCGGATGGTCCCGAAAGGCAGCGCCAGATCATCACAAACAACCAGCAGGTTGGAAAGCGGGATATCCTCCTTTTTCAACCAGTAATTGACAGCCCTTCCACTCATGTTGACGTAGGTCGTAGGCCGAAGGAGGATAAATGTACGCCCTTTGAATTTGTATTCCGTTACA
>CAYWTT010000042.1:0-14886 GCA_964461245.1 uncultured Prolixibacteraceae bacterium
CCTGGTTTGGCCCGCTTCAATAAGGATTCCACTTCCTCCTCCAACCTGGCTTTGTTCCCTGGATAAAATTGTCCCGCCACAGCAGGTTTTCTGTTAACACTCCATCCCCTATCTGATTTCATCATTTTCCATCTAAATTGTTATTCTTTACGATGATTGGCCCGACCCGGGTTTCATCCGGACAAAGAATTATCACTTAATCTTCCTGAAATTTGTAACATTCTTGTAAATTTAACTTTCAAATTCTGTGTGGTCTCGTTATATTTAAAGTGCATAAGTAGGTTATTTCATTCAGGTTATGTGGGGCAACTGGAGTTTTCAGCATATCAATGTGTGGGAGGTTATATCGCTTGTTTTCCTGGTAACTTCCATTGCTATTGCTATCATCGTAATTTTTGAAAAAAGGTCACCTCATAAAACGGCGGCGTGGATATTAGCCCTGGTTCTGTTGCCTGGTGTCGGACTTGTTTTTTACCTGGTTTTCGGGCAGCAATACCGTAAAAACAAGATGTTTTCCAGACGGGGACTGAAAAACCTGGGTCGCATACGATCAATTGCCAGCAGGCAGCTCAGGCAGCTCCAGAAGAAGGAACTCCGGTTATCCCCACAGGTCCTGGAAAAGGAAAAAGTCATTAAACTTCTCATGAATAACTCCCACGCCATACTTACAACAGGGAACAGACTCAGGATACTGAATAATGGCGACAAAACTTACAAAGCTGTTTTTGAAGCGCTGGAAAAAGCAAAACATCATATTCATCTAGAATATTACATTGTGGAAGATGATGTAGTCGGGAACAGGTTGAAGGATGTACTGATTAAAAAAAGCCTCGAGGGTGTTGAAGTTCGGATGATCATTGACGATGTGGGAAGCTGGGGATTGTCGAAGAAATATTTAAGAGATCTGCGGGAGGCGGGAGTGGATGTTCAGTCGTTCATGGAAGTAAGGTTTCCCAGGCTGACAGCCAGGGTCAATTACCGCAATCACCGCAAGATTGCCGTGATCGACGGTGAAACCGGATTTACGGGAGGAATTAACATGGCCGACCGGTACCTGAACGGACTGAAAAAAATCGGTCCGTGGAGGGATACCCATCTGCAGATTGAGGGAGATGCTGTTTCCTGTCTTCAGGTAATCTTTGCGGCCGACTGGTATTTTGTAAAGAAGGTTAACCTGACAGGGCCGGCCTATTTTAAAACATGGTCAGAGCAGGAGGGACCGGCCGTCCAGGTCAGTGCCAGTGGTCCGGATTCCGACTGGGAGAGCATTGAACAGGCCTTTTTTGCAGCCATTGCCGGGGCGAAGAAAGAGGTTTTCATCGTTACCCCTTACCTAATGCCAACTCCATCGATCTTGACTGCTTTGAAAACTTCTTCCCTCGGGGGGGTCGATGTGCAGATTCTGATACCTGAATTTTCTGATGCCCGGATTCCCAAATGGTGTTCCTTCTCTTTTGTGGAAGAACTGCTGGAAGCAGGCATCCGGATTTTCTTTTATCAAAAGGGATTTATTCATAGTAAAATCCTGATGGTTGACGGGGTTTTTTCCAGTCTGGGAACCACAAATCTGGATTTCAGAAGCCTGGAAACCAATTTTGAAATCAATGCGTTCATCTATGATGTGCAGTTTACCCGGCAATTGCTGGCCTATTACCATGTAGACCTGATGAACAGCCGGGAGATATTGCCCAGTGAATGGAAAAAACGGTCCAAACTGGCCCGGTGGCAGGAGTCAGTAGCTCACCTGATCAGTCCGATGTACTGATGCTCTTTCCCATTTCCCTGCCAAAGGGATATACAATCCGTTATAAGATTTATGTTTAGGCATTTGCGCATGTCTGCTATTTCTATACTTTTATGACCGGTAAAAGGTGAGGAACGGTTGAATTACCTTAGACCCACATTTATGGAAGAGACTCAGACGAGGAAACAGGAATATTGCAGCATCCCCGGGGATGATACAGATCTTTCAGGATGGTCAGGAATGGTCATTTCTCTGGTTTTAGCATTGGTTTTTCTGGCCATGGCTCCGGTCAGGGCTCAGAAAAAGTGGCAGAAGGAACCTTGCCATGCCGAACCGGTGGTTTGTTATGCCTCTGAAGAGAGTGGCCATTCGTATGTAAACCCTCCGGAGGAGTTCCTCAACCGTCTAAAAGGAGGGAAAAAGAGTTGTAATATTAAAATTTTGTATGTCAATACACCCGACAGTGTCAAACCAGCTATTGAATTTGCCACGAATGTATGGGAATATTTGCTCAGCTCCTCCATCCCGATTTACCTGAAAGTGAGCTGGCAGCCTCTCGGCAGCACCACACTGGGAAATTGCGGCGCAAGCAATTACTATGTCAATTTTGAAGGTGCCCCTATGAAAGACACCTATTATCCCGTGGCCGTCGTGGAGAAAATTCTGGGGAAAGAGCTGACAGGTTCCGGTAATCCCGATATGGTAGCCAAATTCAATTCCAACATCTCATGGTATCTGGGGACTGACGGAAATACGCCCTCTACCAAATATGACCTGGTTTCCACAGTTATGCATGAAATCGGGCATGGATTGGGATTTGTCGGATTCTTCCAGGCGAATACCACACAAAAAACGGCCAGTTATGGGTATGGTAATAATTTACCTTCGGCATATGACCGGTATTTGGAGAGCTATAACCAACAGAGACTGACCGATCCTGCATTTTTTACCAATCCTTCGAACGATCTTTATAAGGCTGTTGTATCCAACCAGCTCTATTCAGGAAGCCCGGTGGCTTACGTTTGGGGATTGGAGAACCGGCCCAGGTTGTATGCCCCGGTGACCTTCAACGCCGGATCAAGCATCTACCATCTGAATGATGCCAATTATCCCTACGGAGATATCAATGCCCTGATGACCTCTTCTGCCGGCAAGGGGGAAGCTATCCATACACCGGGACCGTTAACTTCGGGAATACTGGCCGACCTCGGATGGAAGCATCTTTATTTCGGTTTCACTCCGGTGAACGACAGGGAAGAGAATACGCAACCCCTGGATTTCAATTTGTCCATTAACAGCGACCTGGGATTGAAAAAAGGTTCCCTCTATTTCATCTATTCTTATGATGAATTCGGTCTCCATTCCGATTCGGTGAGTCTGGTCCCATCCGCTACTCCCGGAAATTATACTGCCCGGATCAATCCCCGCTTTTCGAAGGGAACAATTACTTATTATTTCACTGCCAGCGACAGCCTGGGCAGAAAATTCACCGCTCCCTATAATGTCCCTGATTCACTTTTTTCACTGAGAATGGGTCCCGATACAATCAAACCGGTGATTTCCCACCATCCTGTCAAATATATCCTTTCTTCAATCCCTGAATTTGAGGTGGCAGCAACGGCGACCGACAATCTCGGGATTGACAGTGTGGCCATCACGTTCTACCAGAATGGGGAACCATTGGTTACAAAAGGGCTGGTGAAAGGCGACGGAAATGAATACCGGGGAACCTTCAATTTTCACGAATTGGGAATAGATAATTCTGACTCGGTCAGGTATTCCATTGTGGCCACCGACGCGGCCAAAGCAAAAAATCAGACCCGGTTGCCTTTAACCGGGCACTTTGCGTTTAAAATCGAAAAAATAAACTATCCTGTAAAGGAGTTTGCCACCAACTTTGATACACTGCGATCTGATTTTGTTTTAACAGATTTTGCCGTCAGCCAGGTGAGCGGTTTTGATTCTCCTGCCCTGAACAGCCCGCATCCCTATCCAAGCCCCGACAAAGAGAACGACAGTCTGCAATTTGTCACGGTACTCAGATGGCCGGTCATTCTGGAAAAGAACGGATCCATGTCCTTTGATGAAGTGGTACTGGTAGAACCGGCTGAGGACGGGGCGGTTTTCGGCAGCAGTGAGTTTTGGGATTATGTGGTTGTCGAGGGAAGCAGGGACCAGGGTAAAAATTGGCTTCCTCTGGTAGATGGTTACGATTCAGGGAGCCAGAGTGCCTGGGTTACTGCTTGGAATTCCAAAATATCAGGAAATAACTCGACCGCCGCGGGCACTAAAGATTTGTTTTTCAGGAGAAACATTAACCTTACCGGAAACGGTAATTTCAGGGAAGGTGACACCATCCTGGTGCGGTTCAGACTCTATTCCGATCCCTTTTCTCACGGGTGGGGATGGGCTGTAGATAATTTGTATATTCAAACTAAAACCACATCAAACCGGATATTTGAACTTTCGAACCGCCAGATAACCATGTGGCCCAATCCGGTTCAAAACCAGCTGAACCTGTTCGTAGACAAGGATGAATCCATTCGTCGTATGGATATCGAGATCATTGATCTCACCGGAAGGACTTTGCTTGCTGAATCGCGTACAGGATTATTCCCGGGGGAAAAGATTACCCTTCACCTTGGCAGTATTCCCCGGGGGCTTTTTGTCATTAAAATTAAAATCGACAAAAAGGTTGTTTATACCCAAAAGATAATTAAGGCTGCGTTTTAATTCATGGTTTTGTAAACAAATGGAACTAAAACAACATGTATTTGTATTATTTCAAACAAAGAAATGTGAATGGAGAGAGTTTGGTATTATATTGTTTTTTATATTTGCTGCGGGAATAAGAACATGAAAAACATAGCCAGCAATCTTTTTTATTTTTATTACTATTTCGGCTCGCATACCGGGACCGGAGAGTAACATTTTGTTGGCATACAAATGATATTTGAAGCAGGGTCCCGGAATTCCGGGACCCTTTTTTTTATGAATACGGATATGAAACTCACAGTTATTGGATTGGGATTGATCGGCGGGTCTATGGCAAAGGATCTGCGTCGTACCGGATTTGCCACTGAGATCACCGGGGTGGAATGCGATGAGGGGAATGCAGCGGAAGCCATGCGGCTTGGCTTGGTTGACCGGATCGAACCGCTGGAAGCTGCGGTGAAATGGGCTGATCTGGTTATTCTGGCCGTCCCTGTTGATGTGGTTCTTCAGATATTACCGGTCATCCTGGATAATATAGGCAGTCATACTACCGTGACCGACATGGGGTCTACCAAACGTCAGCTGACGGAAAAGGTGGCAAAGCACCTGAACCGGCGCAATTATGTTCCGGCCCATCCGATGGCGGGGACTGAGAATTCGGGGCCTTCCGCAGCACTGGAAAACCTTTTTCTGGGGAAGATTGCCATCATCTGTGATCATGACCAGAGTGGCCCACAACATTTGGCCCTGGTGGAAAAAATGTTTTATGCCCTCGGAATGCATATTGCCTACATGACCTCCGACGAACAGGATCACAGTACCGCCTTCATATCCCATCTGCCCCATGCGGCTGCCTTTTCCCTCGCCAATGCGGTACTGGACAAGGAAGACAGGCAGATTATCTTTGATCTTGCCAGTGGCGGATTTAATTCCACCGTGCGGTTGGCAAAAAGTTCGCGGGCCATGTGGCAACCCATCTTTGAACAAAACCATGATTACATGGTTGAATCGCTCAACGTTTACATCAGGCACCTGGAACAGTTCAGGGATGCCCTCAGGGATAAAGATTCCCATAAACTGGAAGAACTGATCTGTAATGCCAACCGGATCAGGTCAATCCTGGACGGTGAAAATCATCAGTTCAGAAGAAATGAAGAAACCATTGTTAAATTTTATACCAAGTAAGATGACATCTGCATTAACAATCCGACCCATCAAGGAGTGGCTTCCCCAGATAAACAATCCATTGCTGATTGCAGGGCCATGCAGCCTGGAAACGGAAGAACAGGCTGTGGCCACGGCCAGACTTCTGGCTAAAGACCACCGGGTGTTTATATACCGCGGCGGAGTATGGAAACCGCGTACCCGTCCCGGGAGTTTTGAAGGAGTGGGTACCATCGGCCTGAAATGGCTGAAAACCGTAAAGGATGAAACCGGATTGCCGGTAAGCACCGAAGTGGCCAATGCCCAACATACCGAAGAGGCGTTGAAATATGGGGTTGACGTGCTCTGGATCGGGGCGCGTTCAACTGCCAGTCCCTTTGCGGTCCAGGAGATTGCCGATGTGGTCAAGGGGACCGATTCCGTGATCATGGTGAAAAATCCGGTCAATCCCGATATTCACCTCTGGATGGGTGCCATTGAACGGATAAACCGGGCGGGGATCCGGAATATTGTGGCTATTCACCGTGGATTTACCCCTTTCGGGGAGACAAAATACAGGAATTATCCGAGCTGGCAAACGGTCATTGAGTTGAGGCGGCTGATGCCGGAGGTGCCTGTTATTTGCGATCCCAGTCATATCTCCGGGAAACGGGAATACCTGTTTGAGATATCCCAGAAAGCATTTGACATGGGCCTGGACGGGCTGATGATCGAATCGCATATCGATCCCTCCTGTGCTTTCAGCGACAAGGAGCAACAACTGACCCCGGCCGATCTGGGTAAACTGCTCGACCGGCTGGTAATCCGCCACGAGAGTGCCAATAATCCGCAGTTTGAGAACCAGCTGGAACTGCTCAGAAACCGGATTGATGCCCTTGATGTCGAATTGCTGGAAGTCCTTTCTTCGAGGATGGACATTGTCAGGGAGATAGGAAAATACAAAAAGGAGCACAATGTGACGGCATTGCAGATCAATCGTTGGGCACAGTTAATGGAAGACAGGGTGAAAATGGCCGGCAGACTCAACCTGAACAAAACTTTTACCCAGATCCTCTTCCAGCTGATCCATGAAGATTCGGTCAGAATGCAGACCGAGATCATGGATAACCATCTGGATGATCCCGACATGAAATCATAACCGGGAAGGAACTGAAAAACCTGGTCATTTTTATAAACTGATCATCAGGCAATCATCAGGCTGCCTGGTGCCCGAAGGAATGATCGAGGCAAATGTCTGGAGGAGGATATATTATGTGAAATACTCTTAGTCTCAGCCTTTGCCATAACCGCATATTGCCTCCTGCAGCTGCCTATTTATCTTTTACCATCCTGTACCTCCAGGGTAGGCTGATCCATGGTTCCCCGGCGTAATGCACGCCTACACGGGGATGGGTGGTATACGACGGAGAGATGCCGCTCTCTTCAACCCATATGCGGGCGCTGGTATCCAGGTTTTCTCCATAGAAACTCCGGTCGAGTTTCTGGATTTTCCCAACCCTTCCCGGGCCACTGGTTCCTTCCACTCCCCGGATCAGCACAGCTGATGCATTTCCCTCCTCTCCGGTCACAAAGTTGAGCATCCAGTACATCCCGTAAATGAAGTAAACATAGACGAGGCCTCCCTCCATGAACATGATCTCATTCCTTGGGGTCCGGCCTTTGCTGGCATGACAGGCCCGGTCCTCAGTTCCCCGGTATGCTTCCGTCTCGGAAATCACAAACCGACCGACGGTTCCGTCGTCGAATTTCCTGACCAGCGTTTTACCCAACAGGGCAGGGGCAACTTCCAGCACATCCCGGTGAAAAAAAGAAGGACCTAGTCTGGCTGATGTCATTTTCCTGAATCTTTTAAGTCATTTGTGCGCATCATTCAGTGACCATGAATGATATGCGAAACATAAATGACCATGAATAACTTATTCTTTTTTCCTTCTGTATTCATTGACAAAGTATCCTATTACTGCCAGGAACAACAAAATGGATCCGGCAAGGGAAACTTTTTCGCCGGAATAATAGGAAGCAGGGTGGAATTTAAATTCGATGGTATGATTCCCTGCAGGAATGACCAAGGCACGCAGAACATAATTTGCCCTGAAATGGGGAGTTTCCTTCCCATCCACGTATGCCTTCCATCCCTCCTTATAGTATACTTCAGAAAAGAGAGTCAGTTGGTCGGAAGCGGAATTGAAACTGTACTTCAGATAATTGGGCTTATATTCAGCTAACGTGATGGAGGCGGAGGGATCTTCTCGGAACTGTTTACCCTCCACAAAACCGGCAAACCGTTTGTCGACGGTGGCTTGATCTTTTGAAATGATCCCACTCAATGCTTTGATTTCTTCATCGGCATTGGCAACGATCCGGTAACCGGGGGAGAACCATGCATTTCCCCAGGCATAAGGATTTTTAATGGGTTGTCCGTTCAGGTCATAGATAAAATAGCGGGTATTCATCATGTTCAGGGCTGAAAGCGGGCCAAAGACCGAATCGGCCGGAAGTTGCTTGTTCAGACCGGCAATCAGTTTTTCTATCTCAGGAGTGAAATGATAATCAATCATCTCCTGGTAGCGGCGGAGTTTGGCTGCGTGATAGCCGCCCACGTTTTTGTGAAAGTAAGAGGCCCGTGAATCCTGCCACGGATTTTGCAAATACAACACACGGTAGCTGATATCTTTATCTTTCAGGATTTCGTTATCGACCGGGGTAGCCATGTTTTGATTCTGTGATTCCCGTTTGGTGGTAAAATGTTCATTGTTTAGGAACCGTTTATCTACAAACCATAAATCACAAAGGATCAAAAGCGCCAGCGCCCCATAAAGATAGCCTGTTTTGATCTTTTTAAGGTACCACAGCAGGAGGGTGGCTGCCGCCAGTGTAATGAAGATAAGGGAGCGGAAGGCATCCGCCTGGAGAAGGTGGCGGCGATCGTTCTTCACTCCGTTCAGGAGCCAGTCGGGGTAAGCCGTATCGAAGGGTGCTGAAAAATCGCCGGCCATACCAGGCATCAGCGCATAGATCAGGGTGATTCCGGCGGTAATTCCGAACGACCATTTCAAGGCATTCATCATTTCTGGTTTTTCAACCTGGCCGGAAAGGATCTGATGTAAGCCCAGAAAACCAAGCAGGGGAATGGTAAATCCTGCAATAACCAGTGTCATCTCGGGGGCCCTGAATTTGTTGTACATAGGCAGGTAATCGAGCAGGAAGCTGGTGAGGGGCATCACATATTTTCCCCATGCCAGTACCACCGACATGACCGTAGCTGCCAGAATCCACCATTTGTCGGCACCTCTCACCACGAACAATCCCAAGACAAAAAGAAAAACCAGAATAGCTCCCGCATAATAGGGACCTGCGGTTGCCGGTTTGTCGCCGTGATACATGATCACCTGCCTGATGACCTGCTTCGGATTTTCAATCCCGTTTTGCTGTAAAAGTTTATAGCTTTCCGAATCGATGCCCGGATTGGTGGAATGACTTCCGCCCATAAAATTGGGGATGAGCAGGGTGAGTGTTTCACTGATCCCTTCACTCCACTGCACAACATAATCCTTATCCAATCCGGAAGTTTGATTGGCAGAATTGTGCGTAAGTTCCGATTTCCCGCGGATGGTCTCCTGGGAGTATTTGTAATTGCTGTAAAGATAGGAAAAGTTCACAGCGAAGGCAAGCAAAGCTCCCACAGCAAGGACTCCTGTGCTCTTCATGAATCCGGGCAGTCTCTTTTCGCGAACTGCATATATCATTTCAGTGATTCCGAATACCACCAGGGCGAGAAATCCGTAATAGGTGATCTGCGGGTGACCGGCCATAATTTCAAATGCCAGGCCGGCCGCAAAGAGCAATCCTCCTTTCAGTCGATCGCGGCGGTATGCCATCAAAACGCCGGCAACTACCAGCATCAGGTATCCCAGGGCGTATGCCTTGGTATTGTGGCCTGCCCCTATGATAATGATCAGATAAGTCGAAAAACCATAAGCCAGAGCTCCGGCAAAACTCAGCCATTTGTTCAGCTTCAGACTGGTAAGCAGAACGTAAAAACAGATCAGGTAAAGTATGATCATGGCAGCAGGATGGAAAAGCGAGCGGAACCAGTCCTGCACGGTATTCAGCAGGTTACTTTTATAGGTGACCGAAATCAGGTATCCCGGCATGCCTCCGAACATTGCGTCGGTCCAAATAGCCTCCTGTCCTGTGGCTTTCCGGTAGTCGGCCAACTCTTTCGACATACCTGCGTGGCTTTGAATATCGGGCTGGGATAAAATTTTGCCCTCCAGTAAGGGGAAAAGGTAAAGATAGGAAAGTGCAATGAAAATTGCTGCGATGATTGCCTGGACACCAATTTTGTGCCAAAACTGTGACTTATCCATGTTTTCCGGTATATTTTGAACAACAGGCAAAAGTAGGGATTTTATGGGAATATCCGTTTTAATTGCCATAAAGACACTAATTCACAAAGATTTTCGCAGAATTGACCCACATATTATAAATTAGCGTTTCTCTTGCATTTTAAACTCCGAAGGTAGGAAAGAAGTAAATTGAAGTCTGGTTTTTCTGATTGCACCGTGATCTTTATTAGTTTTGAATCCTGAATATGGGAATCATTATTAGACAATCGGTCAAAAGCGCTATCTGGTCTTATCTGGGGATTGTGATCGGCTATATCAATGTGGGCATCATCATGCCTCATTTTTTCGACACCGCCCAGATGGGACTTGTTCAGCTTTTCGCCTCTGTATCCCTGATATTTGCCCAGTTCGGCACCCTCGGTTTCACCAGTGTCATTAACCGGCTATTCCCGGTTTTCAGGAATCAGGAAAAACAACATCAGGGATTTCTTTTTTTGGCAGTAATAACCGGAATGGTCGGTTTCCTCCTTTGCACGGTAAGTTTTTCCCTTCTTAAACCCTGGATCATCGAGACCAACATTCAGAAATCACCCTTGCTGGTGGAATACCTTTGGTTGCTCCTGCCGCTTGTTTTCATGCGCATCCTGTTCCTGCTGCTCGACAACTACAATAAGATGCTGTACGATGCGGTCACAGGAACCTTCTGGATCGAATTTATGCACAAACTGATCAATCTGCTGCTGATCCTTGTCTTTGCTTTTGGGTGGCTCAACTTTTCACAGTTTTTTTTCGGCTATATACTGTCTATGAGCATTCCAGTCTTCCCGGTGGTATGGGTGCTTATCCGGCGTCGTCATTTCAGCCTCCGTCCTCAGCCCGAATTCCTGAATAAGCCGTTGAAGAAAGAGATCGGCTCCACCATGTTTTTCGGTTTCGTAAATGGTCTGGCCGGAATAATATTTGTCAATGCCGACAGAATATTCGTTAATCAATACCTTTCGTTGAATGCGGTAGGAATTTTCAGTGTTTGCGCTCTTTTTGCCACGTTAATCAGGGTACCCTATAATTCCATATCCAAAATCTCAATAGGAATTATTTCTGAAGCATGGAAACGCAATGATATACAGCACATTAAAGAGATATATCAGAAAGCGACCATTAATCAAGCAATTATCGGAACCTTAATTTTTATCGGGATTTTGGTAAACCTGGAAAATATTTTCACCATTTTACCCGGAGAATACCGGCAGGGAAAATGGGTGCTGATTATTTATTCACTGGGAATGTTGGTCAATACAGTCATCGGACTTGCCGGAAACATAACGGAAACATCAAAATACTTCAGATTTATCACTTTGTTCCTGGGTTTATCCATCGTTCTTCAGTTTGGATTAAGTGTGCTTTTAATACCCAGGTGGGGGATTCTGGGAGCTGCATTGTCCACGGTGTCCACCCTTGTGATCAACTCGGTTTTTATGGTAGTATTACAACAGATAGCTTTCGGAATTAATGGATTTTCTTCAAAACTGGGTATTGTTTTGGTTATCGGAATTTTCAGTTTGGGAATAGGTTGGATAATTCCTGACCTTCCCCTTGTAGTAGATATCTTTATAAGAAGCGGGATAGTAACCGTTGTATATTTTCTGCTGGTATGGCTGGGCAGAGTTTCTGATGACCTGAACGGTTTGATACACCATCTGATCCAAAAAAGCCTTTCTTTTTTAAAAAGCAAATAGGACTCCTCCTTTTAGAGCCGGCAATAATCAAATTCCCTATTTTCTCCATGCACGTATAAGAGCTTTCCTGAATTCAGGAATTTCTCCCGGGTGATAATATAAAATACGTGATTTTGAGGCTTCAAAATCAAAATCATATTCCTTCAAGATTGTTTGTATATCGGAAAAATCGTTGTGATGATGATAGGTACAAACATCCAGTTTTATTCCGGAATTCGTAGCGATCAGATTTTTCATTCCGCGAAGAGCCTTCTTTTCATATCCTTCAATATCCATTTTTATAAAATAGCTTTCATCATTTTCCGGTTTTATCAATGCGTCTATGGATATGGTCGTTTCACTTTCCGAATCAGACAAGTATTTCTCAATGAAATGTACTTTATTTTTCCAGGGTGCAAAAGTTAAACGAAGTGATTCCATCCAGTCGTGATCACATTCAATCAGAAATAAACATTTTGCTTTTTCAATGACTGACAGGGCAAAATTCCCTTCTGCCACACCGGCATCGACCACAATACTGTTTTGATCCGGTTGAAATCCGGGAGTTAAATATAAATGAGGGGAACAGCTGTCCTGTTCTTTGAGAATGCTGCGGGTAATCCAAATAATTTCCTTCTTAGAATAACGTTTGGGAAAATACATCTTCTTGCCATAAAACAGGGTGTAAAAAGATTGGTTTTCAGGATCCCATAAAACTTCCGGAAATAAGTTGTCATATTTCAAAGCCCATCTGTAAGGATAGGCAGTGAATTTATTTCTTTTTAAATAGTTAAGACCTTCCTGGATTTCCGGTTCATTTATAATCTCCTTTTTTGAGCTATATAAATCTAGTACGGCTTGCCTGAGTTCTTTATATTTTGGGGGTTCCAAAATGAAATGAACAAGATTTAAAATCCTTCCGGGGATAATTTTGTTTTTTATATACTGAAAAAATTCCATTTACGCAGTTTATTATATCACTTGTTGGAGAGACTCTTCGAATCTGAACCATTGAATTGATTGATTATTTCTTCATAAAATTCAACTGATTTTGCTGTCATAATTTCTTTGGTAAAATTACTTTCAATTTTTTTCTTCCCCCTGGCTCCAATCTTTCCGGCTTCTTCCGGGTTCTCTAAAATAAACTCAATGGCATCTGCAATGGAAGCAGGAGAATCAGGATCGATCAACAATCCGTCTTCCTTGTGGCTAATCAACTCTTCTCCGCTGCATAGCCGGGAATAAATTACCGGAATTCCCACCGCCATTGCCTCCATCGGGGCAAAAGCAAACGCCTCTGCAAACGAAGGGAAAAGCGCTGCTTTGGCATATTTGTACTGCAACATCAGTTGGGCGCGGGTAACATGTCCGCTAAACCTGAAATTTTTCAGGTAAGGCAAAGGTATCGAATCTAGAAGTTCTTTTTTAACAGAGACGCCCGTGGAGGAATTTATAGTGTCCTTACCATTTAAAATCAAGGTGATTTCGTATCCTTTATTCAATAAAGCCAGTGTAGCGCTGATCAATTGATAAACGCCTTTCTTAGGGGTTAAGGTTCCTGAAAACACAATGGGATTAACGATTTCAGCCAACTCAGACCTGTTCCTGGGAGCACTCTGTTCAACCGCGGCAGGATGGGTTTCAACGGCATTATAGATCACTTTGACAGGTTTCCTGATCTTATAAATTATCTTCATTATATCTGCGGTGTACTTTGAAACCGCGCAAAATCCAAATGCCCGTTTGTATAGATTTCTTTCGTAAAATCGGGTATTTATCTTTAAGGGTGTATGCAAAATTGTGCTGAAATAGGTGTTGTTGCCATTGGCTCTTAAAACCAGGGGTACCTGAAATTTTGCAAACAAGGAGAAAACGCCGTAAGAATCAGGAACTTCTATGATATCGATTTGGCTTTGTCTGATCCACTTTTTTATAGTTCTGGCCACCTTCCAGTATCCCCAAACCACGGAGAACCTCTTTTTTAAATTCACTTTAATCCGAATGATTTCCACTCCATTTTTTATTTCGGTTTTTTCAGAAGGGTAGTCTGAATTATATACACCGACCACCTTTACGGTGTGTTTTCTTATTACCAGCTCTTCAGCCAGGAGTTGCGTCATGGTACCAACCCCTCCGTGAGGCCCTTCAGGGTATTCATTGCATACTAAACAAATATTCATTTGGTTTTATTCAAAAACAGATGATTAAAAATGATTTTGGCCATACCATTTGTCATTTCATTTTTTTGTCCATCTCAACGGCTTATTTCCCATTTCTAAAATTATCCGTAAAAATAGGTTTTTGACATGAGGAAATATACAGCAGTTACAATTTACTTATACTTCATTGGCATTCAAATCAACAGAGCCTTTTTTCTTTTATTCTGTTACATCGAACAGCTGTTTTAATTTGTGTATTCTTTTGTCCAGATCAAAAATAGAGACAATTCTGTTTTTAATTAAAAACCTGTTTATTTGATTATGCTGACTGCTTATATAATCCATCGCTTCGTGAACGTTCCATTCCTTCAAAATAAACCCGGTATCCCCGATAGCCGTTGGGATGCCCCCCACCTTGGTACCAACCGGGATGCAACCGTATAACATGCTTTCACAAAGTGCGTTTGGTAATCCCTCACTTCTCGATAATTGGGTATAAAATGAGGCTTTTAGGTAGAATGTTGTTATTTCAGATATTTCCATCGGGGGAAGCAGAATAAGATTAGCAGGAAGGGGATAAAAGTAGGATTTTGCGTTTTCATTGACGCCGATAATTAAAAAGGTAAAATCAGGCATTTTCTCTGCCAATTCCCGGAATCTGTCCAGTCCTTTTATCTGGATTCTTTGCCAGGAATCTACGACACTTACCGTTAGCACTATCTTTTCTCTTTTTTGGGAAATCAAATTATCGGTGTTATGATGAACTTTATAACCGGTATAGATGGTTCTTATTCTTGCTTCATTACAGATTTCCTGTATTCTCATCTCCAGACTTTCAACCACAGGCAGGCAAAAAGAAGCATTTTTAAGGGAGAAAAGAGTCATTTTCTTCCTTAAGGGTTTTGACAAACTTCCGTAATTCAGTTCAGGTATGTTTGCCACATCATATCCGCCAATCACAACATAGGAATTTTTTCCAGCCAGTTTAAAAAAAAGAACGGGTAAAAATGAATGATAATCAGCGAACCAAATGAACGCAT
>CAYWTT010000043.1:0-14825 GCA_964461245.1 uncultured Prolixibacteraceae bacterium
ACAACAAAACCATGTTCTGTGTCTGGAGCATTGGTCACGGTGGCCCTGCGGGACCAATGGCCGTCAGCCGCGATGCCGGAATAACCTGGAAGAGGATGGACGATGAATTGCCATCCGGATTTAAAAAACAGGTCAATTGTCCGAGTATTTACCGGATGATGGATATGAATAGCGGAAAGGTCAGGCTCTGGGTTTTTTCAGCTCAGCCCAAAATGCCCCGTATCATGAGTGAGGACGGGGGTAAGACCTGGACTGAAATGGCTCCGCTGGGATTTGAATGCGTGATGACTTTCAGCAGTATCGTCCGGTTGTCGGATGGCAACTACCTGGGTTTTTATCACAGACAGCAAGGCGAATCGCTGGTGGTGCTGCAGACCAAGACCGAAGATGGAGGCATGACCTGGTCGGAACCGGAAATAATCGCAGAGGTGGAAGGTAAAAAGCCTTGTGAACCTTTCGTATTCCGCTCGCCCAACCAAAAAGAGTTATGCTGTCTGATGCGGGAGAATACGCATGCCGGTCGCAGCCTGATGATGTTCAGCAAAGATGAGGGGAAAAACTGGAGCAAGCCGGTCGATACGCCCTGGGGTTTAACCGGTGATCGTCATATGGGACTCTACACCCGTGACGGGCGTCTTGTTATAGCCTTCCGGGATAAAGCCATCAGCAGTCCGACGTACAATCATTTTGTGGCATGGGTGGGAACATATGATGATATTAAAAACGGGAAACCCGGGGAATACAGGATCAAACTTCTGCACAGTTATGCAGGGGGTGATTGCGGCTATCCCGGGATGGAAATATTGCCCGATGGAACGATTGTGGCGACCACCTATATCAAATACCGGGAGGGCAGTAACAAACATTCGGTGGTAAGCACCCGTTTCAGGATTCAGGAAACCGATGTGATGGCTGCCAACCAGTTGGTAAATGATATTTTACATCAGAAGGCATTTTTCCATACTCAAACCTTGTACAAATTGGATGAAGACGGGAAGAAACAAATCCGGATACCGTCCATTACCATTGCTCCTGATGGGACGGTCCTTGCTTTTGCCGGAAATTGTTCCCTGCTGAGAAGAAGCAGCGATAAAGGGAAAACCTGGTCGGCTGAAAAAGAGATTGTCCCGGGAATGAACCTGGACGGGAATGTGATCGTAGATAAAAATTCCGGAGATATCATCATACTTTCACCCTCCGGAGAAAAACCGTTTATTCACAGAAGCAGGGATAACGGCATATCCTGGGTAAAGGAAGAGGTCACCATCCGTCCCAACGCGATGGGACAGGGTGTGTGGGGAAATGCCCCCATTAACATTCAGGCTATGGAACCTGGGCTGACCTTGCAATATGGAGAACACAAAGGACGTCTGCTGATCGCGGGAAGAGTCCAGCCACCAAAAGGCGACAATGCCCAGGAGTACTGGATGTACAATTATAATACTTCCATCTTCAGCGATGACCATGGTAAGACCTGGCAGGTGAGCGACCCGATTATGACCGGTACGGGAGAAGGTGCGGTAGCTGAACTTTCAGATGGCCGTGTGTATTACAATTCCAGATCACATATGTCGGTCGATCACAAGCGGCGGATCGCCTGGAGCCATGACGGAGGAGCCCGGTATGTGGACTGGTCAGCTTCTGATGAGCTTTATGAAATCGGGGAGCCCTTTTACTTTAAATACGGAACCAGACCAAGCTATGGCTGTAAGGCAGGACTGGTCAGGCTTCCTGATGAAGCATCGGCAGGCAGGAATATTCTTTTATATTCACAACCCGACTGGAAAGGAGGCTGGCGCTACCAAATGACGGTCTGGGCTTCATTTAACGGAACTGCCACCTGGCCGGTCAAACGGCTGATTGACCAGGGACACAGCGCCTATTCTTCGATGGCAGCCGATAAAGATGGCACCCTCTACCTTCTCTACGAAGGGGGTGACAAAAAGCTGTACGATGAAGTGAATGTGGCGGTTTTCAACCTGAAATGGCTGCTCGAAGGAGAAAATTTTTAAACGGGATCTTGTGACGCATAAAGAAAGGGTAATTCATACGCTCAACCATCAGGAAACGGACCGGGTACCCTTTATGTACCGGGATGTTCCTGAGGTCAGAGCCAGGTTAAAAAAGGAACTGAACCTGGCCTCTGATGAAGAACTTTTCCGATATCTGGATATCGATTTCAGATGGGTGGAGCCGTTTTATACCGGAAAGCCCCTACAGCTTCCCAACGGGCATAAAATGGACATCTGGGGCGTGGAATGGAAATATACACGGTTCAGCGAAACCGCCGGTTACTGGAATGAGGTTTCCCACCCCCTGGCCGATATCAGTGACCCGGCTGCGCTCAAGGATTATCCATGGCCTTCAGTTGAAAATTGGGATTTTTCAAGAGTTTCAGCTTTGTGTGAACGCTATTCGGAGTATGCTATCATGACAGCGCCCGGTATTGCTTCCCCGGGAATTTTACAATTTCCTGTCCAAAATCTGATCGGTGTCGAAAGGAGTTTTACTGATCCGTTCATCCATCCGGTCTTTTTCGAAAAGTTGATCGAAAAAGTGCTGGAATTCCATCTCACTTTTATTGAGAAGTTGTTTTCTTCAGCGGGAGGACTAATCGATTTCTTCCGGATCGGCGATGATTTCGGCACCCAGCAGGGATTGATCATGGATATTGATACCTGGAAAACATATTTTCAGCCTGCATTCAGGGCCATGGCAGATACCGCAAAAAAGTACGGGGCACATTATTACCAGCATTCCTGTGGTTCCATAAAGGAGTTGATTCCCCATTTCATAGAAGCGGGGGTCGAAGTGATAGATCCTTTACAGGTCAGAGCGGCTTCCATGGATCCTGCCATTCTGAAAAAGGAATTCGGCCATTTAATCACCTTTTCCGGAGGCATAGACGAACAGGAACTGTTACCGAAAGGAACACCAGAGATAATCCGGGATGAAGTCAGAAGGATGATTGGTATCATGGCTCCGGGGGGAGGATATTTCCTTGGACCCACCCATAATTTCCAGGATGACATCCCGACGGAGAACATCCTTGCCATGTATGAAGCTGCTGCCCGGTGATAAAATCGGTAATACTTACGGTGACTGATTTTATAACGTACTTAATTTGAGTAATGAACAAGTTGAAGAACAGATGAAATTATTGTTGCCGGCACTGATCTTACTGTTATCCATCCCGTCCTGCAAAGAAGAAGAAAACACTTTGGAGGAGGAGCCATTTATTGAAATCAACGAAAAGTTTGATGTTTACAACGGTTCAATGCCCAATGGATGGACCGGTGATATCATGGTGGCGATGGACGGTTCGGTGTTGGCCGACCGCAGAAGCACAGACGGAGGGCTTACCTGGGGCCCGAAAATCCCATTACTGGGGGGTGCCGGAAGAGTTCTGGATGAGACCACGGGCGATATTCTTAAGCTGGAGCCCGGGTCCGGCACCCGGAAACCGGATAACTTCCTGTACCGCAGCAAAGACAATGGTCTTACCTGGGTGAAAGAGCAGATTGTCAGATATCCCGACAAGAATGGTTGGATTCCGGTTATTTCAGGTTGTGAAGAGGGGATCACCCTTCGTCACGGAAAACACAAAGGACGGCTCCTGTTACCTTCCAGGGTGTTCATTAACTATGATTCGGCAAACGACTCCCTGCTTCCGTATCATTACAGCAGCGCCAACTATTCCGATGATGGAGGCAAGACATGGTACACCAGTGCACCGTTTCCCGTTGCCGGCACAGGCGAAGCTGCTTTGGTTGAACTTTCCGATGGCACCATTTATTACAATTCCCGTAACCACAACCGGCCGGGCAACAGGGACATCGCCTTGAGTTACGACGGAGGAGAAACCTGGAAGGATCAATATGTTGATCCGGTGCTTCCGGATGGCCCACCCAATGTGTATGGATGCAAGGGGGGACTTGCCCGGCTCGAAATCGAAGGCTGTGATGTCCTGATTTTCAGTATGAATGATAATCCATACGGACCAACGGCCATTCATAGCACTGAAGGACGGATCAACATGACTGTTTGGGCCAGTTTTGACGGGGGTAAAACCTGGCCGGTAAAACGACTGGTTCATAAAAACGGAGGCTATTCCCATCTGGCGGCTGGACGACCCGGTACCCCCAGTGAAGGATTGATTTACCTGACCACTACCGGTCTGTATGTCCGCTTTAATCTGGCCTGGGTCACCCACGGACGTGACTGGAAAGCGTATTTGCCGCAAATGTGATTTTGAAGGGATTAAAGCCGTATTATCTGGTAAATCAGGATTCCGTGAAGTGGGAGGTACCGTTATTCAACAAGATGTAAAGTCAAAAAAGGCATATATGAATCATTTACTGAAAGAATTGCTTTTCAGGCTGGAAGGGGAACTGAATCCTGAAAATCAGGATTTGATCTTTGAAAGACACCGGAGAGCCCTCAACTGGGAGCCTGTCGACCGGTTGCCACTGGTCATTACCTATCCTTTCCCGGAATCGGCGCTTTTATATCCGTTCCCTCACCACGAGATCTTTGAGGATCCGGAAAAAATGTTGTTTAATGAGCTGGTTCATGCTTTCGACACCAGCATTCTTTTACATGCTGAAATCGGGGATGATCTGCCCTACACCATCAGGGCCAATTTCGGAACGGTGATCATTGCCTCGCTTTTCGGAGGGAAAGTGGAACAACGGGAAGACAATCCGCCCTGGATTCGTCACTTTGAAACCGAAAAGGAATTTGAATCCGTTTTCGAAAAGGATCCTGAAGATTTTAACCAGGGAATTGGCCGGCAGGTTACTGAAAGATATCGTTTTTACCGGGATGTTTTGTCGGATTACCCCAACTTGAGGAATTGCATCCGTGTTGTCCTCCCTGATTTGCAGGGGCCGCTCGATTCATTGGAGTTGCTGAGGGGAAGCGCAATCTACGAAGATTTCATCATCGATCCGGATAAAGTGGACAGGGGCCTTTCTCTGATGGCGAAAGCACAGGTGGCTTTTGCCAGGTTCCTTCAGCAATTTACCCATGATGGACCTGAAAATTTTGCCCATCAGCATGCCACTGCCATCAAAGGGAATATCCTGATCAGGAACGATTCGGCCATTATGATCTCCCCCGAAATGTACAGGGAACAGGTTGCTCGGCATGATGAGTATGTGTTACAGGAGATGGGAGGAGGTGGCATCCATTCCTGCGGCCAAATCGATTTCAACCTTCAGGAGATTTTCCGCTTACCTTCCATCCGCTGTTTTGACTTTGGCCAATCTTACCTGAATGACATGGAATCGGTGTATGCTTTGGCCAAGGAAAGGAAAATCCCGCTGATCAGAGTAAGGATCGGACGGGAAGAGCTGCTTTCAGGGAAGGTTGCCGAACAATTCCCTACCGGGGTCACCCTCGTTTACGATGCCGTTTCTTTTGAAGAAGCTAAATCCCTCATGGATGAAATCCGGGAAAGTATAGCCTGAGTCTGTTTTTTCTTGCGAATCAATCACTTAAATCCATAATATGAAAAAACTCATTTTTTCTTTTTTGATCCCGGCTTTTGTTCTGGTCACTGTCTTTCTGTTGCCGGGAACAGCAACCGCCCAAAAGACCCGGCAACAGGTCTTATGGAAACAGGGAACAGGAAATTACAAAAACTACAGGATCCCTGCCATCATCCTCACCACTCAGGGAACCCTGCTTGCTTTCTGTGAAGGCAGGGAAGCAGGAGATTCCGGGGATATTGACATTTTAATGAAGCGTTCGACCGACAACGGGAAAACCTGGAGTGAAGAACAGGTGGTTTGGAGCGATGACCGTAACACCTGCGGTAATCCTTGCCCGGTGGTTGATGAAGAAACTGGCAGGATATGGCTTTTCCTGACCTGGAACAACGGGAAAGATCCGGAGCATAAAATCATCAGTAAAACCTCGATCGACACACGGAAGCCATTTCTCTGTTTTTCCGACGATGACGGACTGACATGGTCGAAGCCTGCGGATATGTCGGCTACCCTGAAAGATCCCAGCTGGGGGTGGTATGCCACGGGGCCGGGTATCGGAATCCAGGTGAAAACCGGAAAATACCGTGGGCGCCTGGTTATTCCGGCCAATCACAGCTATGATGATCCGGAAGCAAAAATCACCAATGGACCTTTCGGTTACGGAGCTCATGTACTGTATTCTGAAGATCACGGGAAAACCTGGAGAATGGGGCAGTCCATCAAACCAGGGTGCAATGAAAGTCAGGTCACTGAACTGAGTGACGGAACCCTTTTAATGAACATGCGCTCTTATAACGATAAGCATTGCAGGGCGGTTTCCCTCAGCAGGGATGGTGGTGAAACATGGTCTCCCCTCCGGCACGACCTGCAACTGGTCGAATCGGTATGCCAGGGGAGCATTTTATATTACGGAGATTACAAGGGAATGCCCATGCATCTCTTCTCCAATCCTGCAGTTCCGTCCGGCAGAACCCACATGACCATTAAGTCGGGTTTCGACAATTGTGAAAGCTGGAGCAACAGTATGCTGATCTGGAAAGGTCCGGCTGCGTACTCCTGTCTTGTCAGATTGAGAAACGGCACTGTAGGGATTTTCTACGAGTGCGGAGTAAAAAACGCTTACGAGACGATGACTTTTGAGCGTTTTTCCCCTCGTATCCTTTTTGAACCGGCGCAGAAAATCAGAAAACTCAATCTTTATTGATTTATAATGGAAAGAATTGACGGGTAATTTTTCAGTGAAAAATCAAATACAATGAAACAAAAACTGTCACATGCTGATCTTTTGGAGCTTAAACGCTGGAACACGCCGACCATTTACAACGGTTGGGAACAGATCACCAAACATGATGCTTCCCGGGAGGGATTTAACCTGGAACCTGTTACCGACTTTATGCCTTCCATGGGCCCCATGATAGGGTATGCCGTTACAGTAATCATTCAACCGGGAAATCCCGTTCCCCGCTCGGAAAATCCTGGTGCGTGGGTGCAATACCGCAATTATGTGGCATCACTTCCCGGGCCCAAAGTCGTGGTGGTTCAGGATCTGGATAAGCCTCATGTTTACGGTGCATTCTGGGGTGAAGTGAACAGCAACATACACCATGCGCTGGGTTGTGTCGGTACGATTACCGACGGAGCGATCCGCGACCTGGATGAAATGAACAATGCAGGATTTAAGGCGCTGGCAAAAAGGCTTTGCGTAGGTCATGCATTCAGCTTCCCGGTCAAATGGGATTGCGAAGTGGAAGTATTCGGAAGGAAAGTAGTACCCGGACAACTCATTCATGCCGACAGGCATGGATTTCTGGTTATTCCGGAAGAAGATCAGGAACAATTACTGGAAGCAGCCCGATTCATGGATTCGAATGAATGCAAAACGATGATTGCTGTAGCCCGAAATGCATACGGTAAAAGCAACAGTGAATTGTTGGATGAGTTTAATGAAGCTTCTGTGGCTTTTGGGGATGCAGCAATTAGAAAATTTGGTGGCAAGGGGGAATGGTAATTTTACAGGCATATGAAAAAAAGTTTTAAACTGGCAGTTTTCTTTTTCTGGGTGTGGGCATCCTGTTTTTCTCAGGAAAAGGGTGTTTGCAGAATTCAGAAGATTTATGAGGCGGGGAAGGGTGAGTATTATACCTTCCGGATTGCTTCCCTGGTGGCCACCAGACAGGGAACCCTGCTGGCATTTTGTGCAGCCCGCAAGGGATCCGGGGGAGACTGGGATCCTATTGACATTGTTTTGAGGCGGAGCACCGACTCTGGTATTACCTGGGAACCCATGCAGGTTCTGGTGCACAGTGAGGGAATTCCCTGTGACAATGCCACTCCCGTTGTGGATTATATTACCGGAGAAGTACACCTTCTTTACCAGATTGATTATGCCCGTTGTTTTTATATGAAATCGGCTGACGAAGGCAATTCATGGTCGTTTCCCGTTGAAATAACTTCCACAATCGATGAGTTCAGGAAAGTGTATCCCTGGGTGGTATTGGCGCCCGGTCCCGGGCATGGCATTCAGCTGATGAACGGCAGGCTTGTGGTTCCTTTCTGGCTGTCGGACGGGGGTGGAAAGGAATTTAGCCCGAACCGAAGAGGCCACCGGCCTTCCATTGTTGTTTCCGCCTATAGCGATGACCATGGCAAAACATGGAAAGCCGGAGAAATTGCGGTGCACGACAATGATACCACGGTAATTCCCAATGAAACCAGTTGTGTTCAGCTGGCTGACGGCAAGGTTTTATTCAATTCAAGAAATGAATCTGTCAATTACAGGAGACTTTTTACCTACAGTCATGATGGGGCTACCGGTTGGTCCGTGCCTGTTTTTGCCGATGCCTTTTTTGAGCCGATTTGCTACGGCAGCATGTGCCGGTGTAGTATGAAACCTTTCCAGTCGAAGAACCGCATCCTTTTTTGCAATCCTGACAGCCGACAGGATCCCTGGAAAGCCGCAAAGCCTTCCACAGCCAGATCGGCACCAAATCGTCACCGCGTCAACCTTACGGTTAGAATGAGTTATGATGAAGGGGTCACATGGCCGGTTTCAAAAGTGATCGATCCGGGTATAGCCGGCTATTCCGACCTGGCCGTTACACCCGACGGGATCATCCACTGCTTCTATGAAGGAGGATCCATTGAAGGGACCGGGGGTAACCAGTATAAAAACACCCATATGTCTGTTGTTTCCTTTGATCTTCAATGGCTGACCGACGGGAAAGACCGCAAAGAGAAAAAAGATAAGCCCTTCAATAATTTCATCGAGATTCGGAATTTAAAATGAAAAATACCCGATCCGGTAAATCCTTTTACCCCTGGCTGGTCGTAGCCTTGCTGTGGGTTGTGGCCTTCCTGAATTACCTCGACCGTATCCTGCTTACTTCCATGAGGGATCCTCTTGTGGCGGATTTTTCCCTTACAGATGCCCAGTTCGGACTATTAACCTCCGTATTCCTCTGGTCATACGGAATTCTGAGTCCTTTTGGCGGATATTTTGCCGATAAATATGGAAGGAAAAGAATGATCGTTTTCAGTGCAATCGTCTGGTCGGCAGTAACCTTTTGGACCGGAATTGCCCGTTCTTTTCCGGAAATGCTTTTGGCACGCACTTTTATGGGAATCAGTGAAGCCAGCTATATTCCCGCCGCTCTGGCACTGATCACCGATTATCACCGGAGCCGTACCCGATCGTTGGCTACCGGATTGCACATGAGCGGATTATATGCGGGACTGGCATTAGGCGGGATCGGCGGATTTATTTCGGAATGGTGGGGCTGGCGTTTCGGATTTCAGTTTTTCGGGATTTTCGGCGTTCTTTATGCTATAGTGCTGATTTTCCTATTGAAAGATAACCGCAGGGCTTCAGAAAATGAAATTCCGGAAAAAACCGAAAGCAGGGATAAACAGGTAAGTATCCGGGAATCTGCCCGAATGCTCTTTGGCATACGGTCATACAATATCATCCTGGTATTTTTCTGCATCAATGGCATGGTAAACTGGCTTATTTATACATGGCTTCCCACCTTCTTAAAGGAACATTTTCATTTGAACCCGGGAGAAGCCGGGATGTCTGCCACCGGCTACATTCAGGCCAGTGCATTTGCCGGGGTGATTCTGGGAGGCATCCTGGCTGACCGGTGGTCCCGGAGTAACTATAAAGCAAGGTTGTATGTGATCGTCATCGGATTTACCATTGGAATGCCGTTCCTTTTCCTGATCCCATCGACCCGGATATTTGCCCTGGCCATTTTGGGGATGCTGGTATATGGTTTGGCAAAAGGATTCAACGATTCCAACCTAATGCCGGTGCTATGCCAGGTGATCGACAACCGGTATCTGGCTACCGGCTACGGATTTCTTAATTTTCTGAGCACCCTCATCGGAGGGTTGATGGTTTATGCCGTGGGTGCATTGAAAGACGCAAATGTAGACCTCTCGGTGGCTTACCAGGTCATGGCAGTTGTGATGCTGCTGGCTGCATGGTCGATGTTCTTTGTAAAGCTTAAAAAGGAAAACCAATGATATGGAGGCGTTGAAATATAACAATATAAAAGGTAATTGGGCTACCCTTCTGCTGGCTGCTGATCAGGATGGATCGCTCCACCTCAGCAAACTGGCTGATGAAATCGATGTGTTGATTGCATCTCAACCCAACGGCATTTATTCGAACGGAACAGCAGGTGAGTTTTATGCCCAGACGGAGGATGAATTTGATCATATAAACCAACTATTGGCAGAGAAATGCGAGTCGGCAGGGGTGGCTTTCCAGATCGGTGTCAGTCACATGAGTTCCCAAATCTCACTCGGGAGATTGAAACGGATCCGGCATCTTAATCCGGGAGCAGTCCAGGTGATCCTTCCCGACTGGTTCCCTGTATCCATGGAGGAAGCCCTCCTTTTCCTTCAGAAAATGGAGGAGGAAGCCGGGGGGATCAGCCTGATACTGTACAATCCGCCGCATGCCAAAAAAATACTTCAGCCTGAAGAATGGGCCTTTTTGAAAAACCAGGTTCCTTCTTTTCAGGGGTTGAAAGTCTTTGACCAGAATGCCGATCCGGGTTGGTATTCCCGTGTGCGGGCCCACAGTGCCGGGCTTTCGGTATTCATCCCCGGACACCGGCTTATTACCGGCCTCCGGTCGGGCGCTCACGGAGCCTATTCCAATATGGCCTGTCTTAATCCGGAGGCTGCCCAGAAATGGTACAGTCTTTACCATACCGATCCGGAGGCTGCATCTGAACTGGAAAAACGGATCAATCTCTTTATGGACCGATTGATAGCCCCTTTTATTACCCTGCATCACTATCCCAATCATGCCTGCGACCGTTTTATGGCGTTGATGGGTGGATGGGCCGATGTGGGAGAAAGACTCCGGTGGCCCTACAGGTCCATACCTTTGAGTCTCGTTGATTCAGTCCGGAAAGAAGCGATCAACATCATTCCTGAGTTTTTTATAAAATAATCGGATCATAATCCCATGAATTCCAGCGAAAGAATCAGGACTACCACAGCCCACAGGGAACCCGATAAGGTTCCGGTACATATCAACGCCACCCATTGGGTGGTGGCCAAGCTGAAAAAGGCCCTGTTGGTTTCCACAGATCAGGAACTGCTCCGGGCGTTGCACGCCGACGTGTATGATATGCGGGGTATTGACCTACATACGGGAACCGTACCCAGTTATATCGGACCTGAGAACCCCTATTTTCCGCCTGACTGGGGCGGAGGAATTTTCAGTTTTTGGCACATGAAAGAGACTGAGAATAAAACAGAAGCCGGCTGGACCCTGGATATTGAACCGGCACCACTTGGCAGTGCTTTAACCCTCGCTGAATGTAAAAATTATCCCTGGCCGGATAACGATTGGTTCGATTATTCCCTCCTGAGAAAGAAACTGGAGAAGTGGCGGGACTTTTCCATTATGGCCACAGGGGGTTCCGTTTTTCAGCATGCCACCTACCTGAGGGGCATGGATAAGCTGATGATCGATATGATGGCCGATCCTGAAATGGCAAATTACATCCTGGATAAGGTATTTTGCTTCTATTATGAATATTATCTCCGGATGTTTGAAGAAGCCGGCGATCTGATCGATGTCTTTGCCCTTGCCGACGATCTTGGAATGCAAAACACGCTGCTGATCGGTCCGGAACTTTTTGACGAATACATTGCCCCGCGGATCAGAAAAATGGCTGATCTGGCGCATCATCATGATATTAAACTGTTACTGCACTCCTGCGGTAATGTCGAATCCCTGATCCCTGCCTTCATTGATTCGGGAGTGGATATTCTGGATCCCATCCAGCCTGAGAGCATGGATCCCCTGGATATCAAAAGCAAGTTCGGCAACAGGATATGCCTCCGGGGCGGCGTCAGCGTGCAGAATGTGGTGTCCCGGGGAACCGTGGAAGAGGTCAGGGCTGAAACCCGGCGGATAATCGAAGGGCTGAAACCCGGAGGGGGATATATCTTTTCCCCCGGGCACCCTGTTCTTCAGGACGATATCCCGGTTGAAAACATTCTGGCTATGTATGAAACCGCTTTCCGGTATGGTTATTATGAATGAAAACTTCAACCAGAATCGGATCACCTGTTATTGAACCGGATCAGAAACGGTCAGATTTGTTTTGCTGATGGATCCGGCACTGATGTTCAGTGATTTCATCAGCAGGCTGTAATCGGTCAGATCAATGGATTTGTTGATGGCATAATCAGCTGGGAGTACCACAATCCGGAATACCTGATCCTTGGTTTCAGCCGGCAGGAGGGTAGTGAAGTCCACCGTACCATCCAGGAAGATCCGCACATCTCTTTTGGTGTAATCAAAGTTGTATTGCAAAACCCCATTCTCCAGCATGATGGTCTGGGGCATCAACCTCCAGACATCCCTCTTCTTTCCGTACTGATTGGTGGTCTGTTCCCAGAGCATATAGACCAATACCACATCGCTGTCGTAGAGGATGAAGTTTTTGGGAAATTCATAACTCAGTCTGAAATTATTCTGGGTTGTGAAATCCCCTTTCACTTCAAAGACTGAACCCAGGATGGAATCGTCGAAATCATCATAATAAGGCCGCCCTTCATATTCACAGGCAGTGAATAAAACCAGCGCCAATCCGAAAAAAATACCTTTGAGTGTTTTCATAGCTATATGAGTTTAATGACCCTTGTTTTACCAAAAAGCCCTTACAACATTAATGCCATTTTGTTTAAAACCGGAAAGAATTTTTACGATTTATATCCGGTTAATGTCGTAACTTGCATGAAGTTATTACTGTTCTGAAAAGTGAAAAACTGGATTCTGATCACAATTTTCCTGGCCTGCTTTTATGCAGGCAAAGGGCAAAATGCCAGGGTGGTTCTGGTCAATCATGAACTTCGGTGGGCCAGTGAAAGCAGGTTTCCGAACTATTTTCTCGATCAACACATCCGTGATTCTGTTTTCAGTGATACACGCATCGAATTGATGAAAATGCTGCAGACTAAGGATGTGACATTCCCTGACGGGGTAAAGTATAAAATCATCAATGGATTCGGAAATCAAAAGGTTGAAATGCCGGGAGCATCATCTGGTACTGACACGGAAATAGCCATCTTTTCCTTTATTACCCGGGGAACCGTTGGTTTTGCGGTCTTCTGGAAACTGAATATCCTGATCCGGAGGGGAGGGCAGATGGTATGGGCAAAAGAAGTCGTACATGAGCTGGAGTATTATGATGCATCGGGTTACTTTTCTTCCAGGAGGTGGCTGTCACCTGAAGAATTTCGGTCAGTTTTCGGACGGCTGGTAAAAGAAGCCCTGGGTACCCTGCCGGAATCGGATGAAAAAATTTTGCTGGGATCGCCTGAGAAAAAAGAACAGCTTGTCAAATCCCTGTTCCCTGATTCACAACGTATGCTTTTAAAAATCCGCGGAGAATGGATGACTGCCGGGAATTTTGCTGCTCTCATTGAATCCGGAAGTGATACCCTGGCCAGGTTAGATTACAGGGAAGGTTGGGAAACTGAATCGGTTAGTGTATCCGGACCAGCTCTTTTTGCCGCCCTTTTTACTGAAATTACAGGGATTGATGTGGCCTACCAGCAAAAGGTGGTCAGGGAGAAAAAGGGCACCATGCGATTCCCTGACGGGAAGAAAACCAAAGTCAGGCTCAGTTGGATTGAATTTCAGGAGAGAACAGTGAAGGATGAGGAGGGCACCACCCGGATTACCGAACCACTTGTCACCCGCCTTTATGACGAAGGATCAAAGACAGGAGAGTTTCTTTACACCTCCAGGGAACGGGTACATTTTACGGATCAGACAAAAACAAAATTCAATATTTTTACAGGGTACCAGGATGAAAATACACTGGGAACAGAATTTACACACAGGATTGAAGGTTACTGGGGGGATACTCCTATTTTTGCTGAGATGAATGAATTTCACGGAATTATTGAAGTGGCTGCCGATTCGGTTCTGATAGCCATGATGGTCGTACAGAATGTCAATCCTGACAGTCATTCTTTCGGAAAAGCAAAACTGGCAAAAAATAAAAAGTTTGTGACTTCAAGCTCTGCTGTAGGTAAGCAATCCCTTGACAAAGCGGAAAAGGTGGAATGGTACCCCCTTTATTTACGGACAGGAGCTACGGCAGAGGTCGGAGAATTATGCATGAAAATCCTTTCCTGCCTTTTCAATGGAATGGGAAATGCGGTCCAACCGGAAATTATTCAGGAATGACATAAGGCGCAATAGTCCGGATCATCATCACATCAAATTTAAATATGAAAAAAACAGCTTTATCAACTTCATCTTCCGGATTACGAAACATTATACGTCCCTCGCTGGGTTTCTTACTTGGTTTTTCCGCATTAAACGCTTTCGGGGGCGGATATTACGGCATGTCGGGAGCCGAAGGGGTGCCCGTGGAATGGCTTGCGGGAAGTCCTTTCAGAACTTATTTTATCCCCGGCTTAATTCTTTTTGTCATAGTGGGTGGTTGCTTCCTGACTGCAGCAATACTGGTGTTTGCCCGTTCCCGTTTTTCCCGCCCTGCTTCATTCATATCCGTCATGGTTGTTTTTGGCTGGCTTGCCGTGCAGTTGGCCATTATTGGATATGTCTCCTGGATGCAGCCTGTGACGGCTTTCACGGCGCTGATCATTTTGATACTTGCCTGGTTTCTGCCTAAGTAGGATTTTATTATTAAATCTCCTTTGCCACCGGAAATGCAGTTTGTCGGAAAGCTGTCTTCCTGGTTTGCCTTTCTCGTTCACCAGAACCTGTTGAGTTTAACCGACAATATTTTGCATTCCATCTTTTTCATTCTACTTTTGACGGTCTGAAAC